>JBKGZE010000218.1:0-4838 GCA_046545735.1 Gemmatimonadota bacterium
CCCCGGACCAGCCCCACTGACGAACCCCGAGCCCCGAGCCACCAGCCACCAGCCACCAGCCACCAGCCACGAGCCACCAGCCACCAGCCACGAGCCACCAGCTACGGGATGCGAGCTCGCTTCGTCTCGGATCCGCCGAAGAACGACGTGATCTCGAGCTCGACCCACCCCCCGCTCCCGTCGACCTCCACCAGGTAGCGCAGCCTCTGGGTATCGTGCCCCCGGAGCCGGAGCTCGTGGACCGCCTCGCCCACGGCGGTGGTGGCGTCGTCGCGGTTCATGGGGTCGATGGTGGTGCGCCCGGTGGGGATCTCTACCTGCCGCACGTTCCCGGCGGTCCGCAACGTGAGCCGGTCGGGCGTGGCGATGCCGAGCTGGTTGGCCCGGTCCGACGAGGTCGGATAGGTCCTGTCGTTCTTCACCACCACGTCCACCCAGTAGAGGTTCTCCGCCTCGCGCGTGAACCGGATGTCGTCGATGGCCACCTCCGGGAACTGGCTGGCCACGTAGAGGATGAAGTCCGAGTTCTTCTGCGCCTCCATCTCGATGTAGCGGGCCGGGGGCGTCCGCCGCACGTGCTTCTTCAGCGATCCGCCGATCCAGACCTCGCCCAGGTCCGGGTGGTCGAACCGGCGCGGCGTGATCCAGCCCTGGCCGCCGAGCTCCATGTCGACCCACTCGAGGAGCTCCTCCTGCGACACCCTGCCGTCGCCGTCCTCGTCGGCCGCGAACGCGGGGGAGCCCCAGAGCTCCATCAGGTAGCTGTAGGCGCCGAGCATGTAGTACGTGGCCGCGTGGGCCTGGCCGCTGAGCCCGCCGATCACCGGCCGGTAGTTCTTCAGGAGGCGGGCGCCGGCGGTCACGATCGCCGTCTGCACATCCATGTCGTGCTGGTACTCCGGGGCGACCTGCCGCTCGAACAGCTGGGCGTACTGGTTGCTCTCCCGCAGGTAGGCCAGGCTGTCCTGGAAGCTGCGGCGACGCCCGCCGAACGCCGGGCGCGCTTCCCGGTCCGGCGGCGGGGCCTGGAACATGATCAGCCGGCCCGTATTGTGGAAATGGAAGCTGGCGAAGATGTTCGGGTGCGTCCGCTGGAACTCCCACACGTTGCGAGTCTCCGGCTCCGACAACGGGTACGGGTTCCCCGCCGGCAGGTTCCAGCCGTAGGGGAAGTTCCGGTTCGGGTCGGGGCCGCCGATGTCGTCCTCGTTGATGAGGCCGTCCCCGTCGTTGTCGTAGCCTTCCGGTCCGAGCCTGCGGAACCGGGTCACCCGCTCCGCGGGATCCTCCACCGGGACGAAGGCGCGCCCGTCGCGCGACAGCTTGAGGTCGCCCTCGGGGTCCTCCTTGTACATGTAGGAGAGCTCGCCGTCGCCGTCCACGTCCTCGGTGCGATCCTCGTCGTACAGCCCGTCCCCGTCGTTGTCCTCCGGCCGGTACGTCTCCCGGGGGTTGTTGGCCGTGTTGGGCTCGGTGACGAACGAGTGGTTGGCGTCGACGTTGATCCCGGGAAGG
Organism: Gemmatimonadota bacterium; assembly: GCA_046545735.1. GTDB lineage: Bacteria > Gemmatimonadota > Gemmatimonadetes > Longimicrobiales > RSA9 > JAWVYT01. The sequence goes on from JBKGZE010000218.1 coordinate 1,516, forward strand.
ATGTAGAACGTGGTGTTGTCGACCAGGTCGTGGACGTGGGCGTCGTAGTCGTAGCGGGTGAGGAGGTACCAGGCGGTGTAGAGCGAGCAGGTGATCCCGTTCACCTCGTTGCCGTGGATCGCCCCGTCCACCCAGAGCGCGGGTTTCGAGTCCGCCGACCCCGTTTCCTTGGCCGTGATGGTGAGGAGGTACTGGTCGCGCCCCATCCGGCTCTTGCCGATGCTCTCGATGTCCGCCAGGTGGTCGTACTGCTCCTGCAGCTCGTGTAGGATCCTCGTCCACTCGTCATAGCTGTAGTAGCGTTTCCAGCTTATGGGGAAGTCCAGGTCGCCGTGGTAGCCGCCGGGGCTCCGCTGGAGCTTGTCCTGCGCCTGGGCGGGCATCGGCGTGACCAGGCCGAGGCAGGCCGAGAGGGCGCAGGCCGTCAGAATCGAAACGAGCGTTCGTGTGCGCATGGTCGGCTCCCTCCTACCGCACCGTAATCGTGTGGACCCGCGTCCCGCCCTTCTGGGACGTCAGCACCAGCTTCAGGGGCAATCTCCCCTCGACGGACACGAGCCACGTGACCGTCCGCGTATTGCCGTCCGCCTCCGACGGATGGCCGGGGACCTCCATGGCGCCGTCGAGCACGCCCAGCCGCTGCCACACGCGGCCCTGGAGGTAGCGGATCCGGTCGCGGTCGCCCAGCAGCCAGATGGCGTCCTCCCGGTTGCCCGGCAGCTCGGCGCCCTCGGCCAGCTGCGTGGCCAGCGCGCCGTGGTTCGTCACCGTGGCCGTCACCTCCACCACCCGGGTCCCGTCGCTCGCCGTGCTGAGGGTGCGGGCCCGGGCGTCCGTGATCTCCAGCCGCGGCAGGAGCTCCGCCTTCGCCCGCTCGAATCGCCAGTGGATGTCGGCCACCCGCCGCAGCGACTCGCCGGGCAGGGCGTTGCCGCCCGCGTACTTCATCACGAACCCGCCCACCTCGCCGGGCCCGTGCTGCGGGTGGTCGTAGGCCTCCCACGGGACGAACACCGTCTCGCCGGTCAGCGCCTCGCCGTGCTCGATCAGGGCCCGCGACCAGGCGGCGCGATCCTGTCCGGGCGTGTAGCCCGGCAGCCCGCGCGTGTCGCGGCGCCAGTCCCACAGCTCCGTGGACATGGCGTACGCGCCGTACTGGGCGAACGCCCAGTCCAGGAAGATGCCGTAGCCGTACGCCCTGTCCCGCTCCTCGTTGTACGGGTGGCGCCACAGCTCGTCGGCCGCTCCCACGTCCCCGCCCCCGGCGGCCGCGCCGTCCGCGCGCTCCGGGGCCGGACCGTCCGCGTCCGGCGCCGGCTCGCCCATCGGCCCGTGCAGCTCCCGGTACATCGGGGCCATGACACGGTCGTAGACCGCCAGGTCCCGGGGGTGGATCCGCTCGTCCGACCAGCGGGCGAAAGGCCGGTAGGTGAACCCGCCGGAGGTGTGGAACGACTGCACCAGCAGGATGTTGCGGTTGTTCGAGAAGAACTCGAGGATGGCCCGGGCTTCGGGCGACGACCCGGCGTAGGGCCCGCTCCCGCCCGCGAAGCCATCGTCCCTGAACCAGCCCTCGGGGTAGTTCCGATTGATGTCGATGCCGCGGACGCCGTCCTCGCCGATCTCCCCGTCGCCGTCGTTGTCCAGGTCCTCGAGGACGAGCGACCACCGTTCGAGCTCCGTCTCCTCGTCCCGCCCCGGCCGCGTCATCAGCCGTGGGTCGTCCGGGTCCCGCACCCAGCGGCCCTCCGGGTCGCGGTACCGGAACCAGGTGATGAGGCCGTCGCCGTTCAGGTCGTCCGGGCCATCCTCGTTGACGCGCCCGTCCTCATCGTCATCGCGCTCCATCGAGTTCTGGCGCTGCCCGATCCCCTCCTCCACCGACCGGTGCACGCCGTCCGGGTTGACCATCGGGCAGATGTAGAACGCGTTCTCGTCCACCAGCCGCGTGATCTCCGGGTCGGTCCCGTAGCCGCTCACCAGCCGGTCGACGATGTAGAGGCTGACCTCGGTCCCCGTGTACTCGTTCCCGTGTGTCCCGCCATCGATCCACACCCCCGGCTTCCCGTGGTACCGCTCCATGGCGGGGACGTTGTCGACCCCCTCGCTGCGCATGTTCCGCAGCGCCACGTGGGCGTCGATGGTGGTGCCGGTCTCCATGTTCGAGACCACCAGGACCTGGATCGGTCGACCCATCTCCGACCGGCCGATCTCCAGCAGCCGCGTGATGCGCGGGTACTCCTCGGCCACCGCCTCCAGGTAGGCCACCGTGCCACCGTAGCCGTGATAGGCGTCGAAGTCGATCGGGACCCGCTGGGCCTCGGCCCCCGCCGTGGCGCCGAATACAAAAAAGCCGGCCAGGACCGCCGCGCGTCCCGACCGCCTTCCGATGGTGTGCCTGCCGCGTCGCAGGTGCATCCCGCACCCTCCCCTCGCTCTGGTGTCTGCGCCGTCACAAACCCTGCCGGACCCTGACAGTAGGGGGGGGCGGCCGCCGGGGCCAGTTCAGCCCCCTGGCCTCCGCCCCAGCCCGGCGCCTGCCCGCACCACGCCGGCGCGCCCGGCCAGCTTTGGCACCGGCGTTGCACCCGCACCGGCACGAGGTGATTCACCCCCGTGACCCGAGCGGACGAGTAGCCGATGAACACGACGACCCTGAGCCGCCTTTCCCTCCTCACCCTCGCCCTGAGCGCGACCGCCTGCGCCGGCGGCGGGCTGGGCGATCTCGGCGAGATCCTCACGGGCGGCCCCGCGGCGCCCGGATCCGGCGCCGGCGCCGGCACGGTCACTGTCGAGGTCCAGGAGGTCCGCGAGCAGCAGGAGCAGATCATCGTGCGGACCCAGGAGGGGCAGCAGGGCCCGATCCTGTACGACCAGAACACGCAGGTCGTCTACCAGGGCGAGCAGTACCCCGTCCGTGCGCTGGAGACCGGCGACCTGGTGGACATGCGCGTGCGGGAGGTCCAGCAGGGCTACTACACGGACCTGATCGAGGTCCGGGAGCCGGTCCAGGAGCGGCAGGGCGGCTACCGCGACTCGCCGGCGCCCGACGTCTACCGGGTGGAGGGCACCATCGGCGACATCGACGCCGGTCGCTCCATGTTCACCCTCCAGATGACGCAGGGCGGCACGCTGCCCGTCCACCTGCCGAGCGACGCCCCCGCCGCGGACCGGGACCGGCTCCGGCAGTACCAGCCGGGCGACTACGTCCGGGTGGAGGTCCGGCCCATCGACGAGCAGACGGCGGAGCTCGTGCGCTGGGGGTGGGAGCGGTAGCGCCCCGCCATGGCCCACTATCCCCACCAGGACCCCCTGAAGACGGC
>JBKGZE010000219.1:0-4815 GCA_046545735.1 Gemmatimonadota bacterium
CCGCGGCGCAGGCGACGCCGGCCATTTCCGCCCCCGCGGCGCAGGCGACGCCGGCCAGCCCCGCCCCCGCCGCGCAGGCGACGCCGGCCATCGTCGAGCGGACGGCGCCGCCGGAGCTCGACGGCGATCTGGGCGACTGGGTCGGGATCGCACCTTTCGCGCTCCCGCTCCGGAACGGCGACCCCGAGGCCGCCGACCCGCCGCCCCTGGCGCGCCTCGCCTACGACGACGAGAACCTCTACCTGGCCCTCGAGGTCCCCGACGACACGCTGGTCTTCCCCGAGCGGAGCTGGCGCTACGGCGACGGCTTCTACCTGACCGTGCTCATGCCGGGCGCCGGCGAGGCGAGCGGTTCGCACGTGAGCTTCGGCTTTTCGCGGACGGGCGGGCGGCTGGTGCGGGCGGGGGTGAACCGGAGCGGCGAGTACTTCCCCCGCCTGGACATGAGCGGCGTCCGGCTGGCCATGCGACCGGGGCCGGACGCGCTCCCGGCGGCGGAGGCGGAGCCGGTGCCGTTCGGCGACGTCGTCGTCTACGAGGTGGCGGTCCCGTGGGCGCTCCTCGCCCCGGCCGACCCGCTCCTGGTGGACTCGCTGGCGGTGAACGTGGTGGTGGTGGACTCCGACGGCGACCGGTCGCGCCGGTTCTCCATGCTCCACCCGGACCCGGCCCACGACACCGAGCGCACGCCGGTCCGCCGGGGACGCATGCTCCCGCTCCGACGCCTCGCCGGAGGGGACGCGGCGGCACCGGCCCGGCCGGCGGCGGGGTTGACGAGCCGGGTCAGCCGTGGCGTGGCGGCCGGCGGGGCCGTGTCGGAGCGGCTGGCGGTCGGGCTCGCCCGGCCGGTCGCGGACGTGGAGGGCGGAGTCGAGGTGACGGTCGGGTACCGGCCAGCGCCCGCCGCCGTCGGCTCGACGGCCGACGATCCCCTGCCCCTCCGCCTCGAGCTCCGCCAGGGAGGCCTGGCGGTGGCTACGCTCGATACCGCGCTGCCCGACCTGGGGTCCGGGTCGGGCACCGGCGAGGCCGGGGTGCGCCGGACCGTGGCCCGGCTGACGCCCGCGCCTGGCGCGCGCGTCGGGACCGGCCTGGCGATGGTGCGCGCGCGAGTCGGTGACGGGGCGCCCGTGGATCGCGCCGTCTTCCTGGTGGACCCGGCCGAGCTGGACCGGCTGGAGGTCGAGCTCGAGCGGAAGGAGACGACCGCCGGGTCGCCGGCGGTCCGCGATGCGGTCGCCACCGTGGCCATCCGCCTCGCGTGGCTCCGGGACTTCCTCGGCGCCGCGCCGGCCAACGCGCCGCTGGATGGACCGGTGGAGTGGTGGACGGACGCGGCGCGGTGGACCGCCTCCGTGCGTCTGGGCGAGGCATCGGTCCCGACGACCCCGGGCGTGCACCGGCTGGCGCACCGATCGCGTCTCGATGGTACGCTCCAGCCGTACTCGATCCACCTCCCGGATGACTACGACCCCGGCCACCCCGGTGGCTACCCGCTCCTGGTCGCGCTCCATGGGAGCGGTGTGGACGAGCGGGGGACGGTGGCGTCCGCCGGGAAGGCGACGGCCGCCCGGGGGTGGATCGTCGTGGCGCCCCGGGGACGCGGCCTCTCCGACTACTACGTCGGCGCCGCCGAGACGGACGTCCTGGAGGCGCTGGAGCACGCCATCCGGATCCTGCCCGTGGACACCGCCCGCGTCGCGCTGGGCGGGTTCTCCATGGGCGGTTACGGCGCCTGGCGGATGGCGCTCCGCCACGGCCACCGATTCGACGCCGTCGCGGTCATGGCCGGCGCGCCGTGCCCCCCGGAGGCGACGGGCGGGAAGTGCGTGGACAGCCTGCTCGACGACGCCGCGGCGGACGGGCGGCGGGTCCCGCCGCTGCTCGTGGTCCACGGCGCCCTCGACCACGCCATCCCCGTCGATCGCGCCCGGCCGCTGGTGCGGCGGGCCCGCGAGCTCACCGCCCTCGAGTACCGCGAGATCCCGGACGTGGGCCACGGCCACCCGTCGTGGTGGGGCGAGGCGCTGGAGTGGCTCGGGCCGGAGTGATGTACGGTACACTCATCGCTCATCTCGACCAATCCCGTCATGGCCGTGCCCCAGCGGGACGGCCATCCTGCGGGTATGGCAAGGTCGAAGCGTCCGCACCTACCCGGCGTCGTGTTCCATCTCACGGCGCGCACCCTGCGGAAGGACCGCTGGTTCACGCCGAATCTCCGCTCGATCGCGCTGCGGCACGTCGCGCTGGTCGCACCGCGATCCGGAGCTCGGCTGCTCGCCGTCGCCATCATGTCGAATCACCTCCACCTGGTGATCCAGCAGGGGGAAATGCCGCTCAGCCGTCTCATGCAGCCACTGCTGCGCCGGCTGGCCGGAGCGGTCCAACATGCCCACGGGCTCGAGGGGCCGGTCTTCTGGCGGCATTACGCGAGCACTCCATGCCTGAACCCCTGGCACGCACGGAACGCCATCGCTTACGTGCACTTGAACCCGGTTCGGGCCGGGCTCTGCACGCACCCCGACGACTACGATTGGACGTCACACCCGCTCTACGCCGGCGCCACACGCTTGCCGGCCGCCCTCCGCAGTGTCGCCCCGGTCCTCGATCCCGCGATCGGCCTCCGGCTCTTCGCTGCGACGCCGGTGTCCTCCCTGGAAGACCTCCGCACGGGTTATCTGTCGTTCTTGAGAGGTAGGATGAGCGCCTGTGGGCACGAGCTGGGCGAAGTGGACGATGAGACCGTACGGTGGGGCGAGAACGGATCACCACCGAAGTGGGGAAGCCCGATCTGGACCGCGACCCTGAGCCCGCTGTTCCATTCAGCGAACTCCGGCCAAAGCGCGGGCGGCGCGCGGCCCGGCCCACCGGACATGGGGCAACTCGCCCGGGTCGTCCTCGCGGCCGAAGCTCCTGATCTGTCGCTCGCGGCAATTCGCGGTCGAGGCGGGGGGCGGGAATACAGCCGCCTTCGGAGCCTGATCATTCACCGCCTCCACGCGGCCGGGTACCGCAACTCACAGATCGCACCTTTCATCGGCCTCTCCGAATCAGGAGTCTGGCACGCGCTCCAGAGATCTCCAGGCCGCTGACTCCATGGCAGCCCCGCACTGCCGGAATGGGTCAGGACGAGCGATGGGTGTACCGTACATCTACAGCCAGTGCACGAACCACTGCCTCAACCGGCTCAGTCGGTCGACCAGGAGCCACGGCTCGCCCGTGCGCGAGAGGTCGTGGGTCGAGCGCGGGTAACGGAGGAACTCCACCGGGACGCCCTGCTTCTGGAGGGCGGTGAACCACTGCTCCGCGTCGGCCATGGGCGTCCGGTGGTCCTCCTCGGACTGCACGATGAGCGTCGGCGTGGTCACGTTGGCCACGTGGGCGAGGGGGGAGAGCTCCCAGTACAGCTCGGGGTTCTCCCACGGCTTGCCGAAGAACTCGAACTCGGTGAGCCCCTGGGCGTCGGAGGTGCCGTACCAGCTGAACCAGTTGGAGATCATGCGGTCGACCTGGGCGGCGGCGAAGCGGTCGGTCTTCGTGGTGATCCAGGCGGTCATGAAGCCGCCGTAGCTGCCGCCGGTGACGCCGAGCCGGTCGGCGTCCACGTCGTCGCGCTCGACTGCGATGTCCACCGCCTTCATCAGGTCCTGGTAGTCCTCCATGCCCCAGCGCCCGCGGGTGGAGTAGGTGAAGTCGGCGCCATATCCCGACGAGCCACGCGGGTTCGTGTACAGCACGAACATGCCGGCGCCGGTGAGGTTGTGGAACTCATCGAACCAGCCCTCCCCGTACGCCGAGTGGGGGCCGCCGTGGATGTAGAGCACGAGCGGGTACGTCCGCCCGGGCTCGTAGCCGTGGGGGTACTGGAGCCACGCCTCGATCTCGAGCCCGCCCACCGACTCGTAGGTGAACCGCTCGGCCGTGGGCCATGCGATCTCCGCGTTCAGCGCGTCGTTGAACCCGGTCAGCCGCCGCTCGTTCGAGCCGTCGGCGTCGGCCACGTAGAGCTCGGTCGGCCGGTCCACGGAGGTGGCGACGTAGGCGACGGTGCGGTGGTCGCGGTCGAAGGAGAAGCCGCTGATGCGCCGGCGCCCGCCGATGGCCTCGTCGATCCGGCCGCTGCCGGGGTCCACCCGGAAGAGGGCGGTCCGCCCGCCCACGGCCGCGCTCACGAGGAGCCCGTCGCGGGTCCACTCCACCGAGCCGGGCTCGTAGCGCCAGTCGCCGAGCAGGTTGCGCGGCTCGCCGCCCTGGCGCACGTCGACCACCCAAAGGCGCGCCGACGACGTCCGCTCCAGCGACGACACGAAGGCCAGCCGCCGAGAGTCCGGCGACCAGACCAGCCGGCCCTCGCTCCCGGTCATGTCCGTCAGACGCCGTGGCTCGCCGCCGTCCACGGGAACCACGAAGATGTCCGAATGGTTCCGCGGCTCCTCGTCCCGCTCCGGGTCGTACGGCAGCATAGCCAGCGAGTCGCGCTCCGCCTGGACCACGGAATCCGCCCGGAGCTCCGGGTCGGCGGTGAAGGCGATCCAGCGCCCGTCCGGCGACACGGTGGCGCCGCGGTGCGAGTAGTCGCCGCTCGTGATCTGCGTCTCCACCGAGTCGCCGAACGCCTGCACGAAGATCTGCGACGCCGCGTAGTCCGGCGCCTCACGTCGGTTGGCGATGAAGCCGCGGTTGTTCCGCTTGTACGGCAGGTCCACGATGTGGCGGCCATCGAAGCGGGCCGGGTCCTCCGGCCTCGTGATCGCGCCGAAGGGCGGACGCGCCGTCGACTTCATGCGGGCGAACGGGTCACGCTCGCCCTCGCCC
>JBKGZE010000220.1:0-4813 GCA_046545735.1 Gemmatimonadota bacterium
CCGGTCCGAGGGTCTCCCGGGCCCACGAGAGCGGTGTCCGCCAGTCGACGCCGATCACGTCCGCGCCGGCATCGCGGGCCGACTCGAGGAGCGTGGCCCCCTGGTTCGGGAAATAGATCAAGGGCAGCCCGTGCTCCTTCAGCGCGGCCGTGAGCCGCTGCACGGCGGGCAGGGCGAAGGCCCGGTAGGTCACCGGGTCGAGGAGCCCGGCCCAGGAATCGAAGATCATGAGCGCCTGCGCGCCCGCCTCCGCCTGGGCGGCCAGGTAGCGGGCCGTGGTGTCCGCGATCTTGTCCAGCAGCCGATGGGCCGCGTTCGGCTCGCCGAACATGAACGCCTTGGCCATCCGGAACGTCTTGGACCCGTGCCCCTCCACCGCGTAGCAGTAGGTGGTGAAGGGCGCGCCGGCGAACCCGATCAGCGGCGCCGAGGCCGGCAGCTCCCGGCGCAGGATCCGGATCGTCTCCATGACGAACGGCACCGTCTCCTCCGGGTCGCCCACCCGGAGCGCGTCCACGTCGGCGGCGGAGCGGGCCGGGTTCTCGATCACGGGCCCCGGGTCGAAGTCGAGCTTCAGGCCCATCCCCTCGAGCGGGGTCATGATGTCGCTGAACAGGATCGCCGCGTCCATCGCGAACCGGCGGATCGGCTGGAGCGTGACCTCCGCGGCCAGCTCCGGCGTCTTGGTCAGTGTCAGGAAGTCGACCTCCTCGCGGATCTTCCTGTACTCGGGGAGGTAGCGCCCGGCCTGTCGCATGACCCAGATGGGCGTGTGGGGCACCGGCTCCCGCCGGCACGCGGCCAGGAACGGCGGCAAGCCGGCGTTCGTCGCGCCCGAGGCCGCCGCGTCAGGGGAGGTGGCCGGGCGAGACGAGCCGGCCTCGCCGTCGGACGACCGCGCGCCGTCGTCCGTGAGCCGCGCCCCCGCCCCCGTCACCCGTACACCTCGGCCAGCACCTCGCCCGCCGCCGCCACGGTCCGGTCGATGTCCTCGTCCGTGTGGGCCGCCGAGAGGAAGAGCGCCTCGAAGGGGCTGGGCGGGAGGTAGATCCCGCGATCGAGCATGCCGTGGAAGTACGCGGAGAACCGGTCGCGGTCCTGCCGCGACGAGGTCGCCCAGCCGGTGACCCGCCCGGTCGTGAAGAAGAGGGTGGCCATGGCCCCGACCCGGTTCCACGAGAGCGGGTAGCCGCCGTTCTTCAGCACCCCCATGATCCCGGCCTCCAGCCGAGCGCCGAGCTGCTCGAGCCGCTCGTACACCTCGGGGTGATCGCGCAGGTGCGTGAGCGTGGCCGCGCCCGCCGCCACCGCCAGCGGGTTGCCGGAGAGGGTGCCGGCCTGGTAGACCGGGCCGTCCGGCGCCACCTTCCGCATCAGCTCCTCCCGGCCGCCGAATGCGCCCACCGGCAGCCCGCCGCCGATGACCTTGCCCATGGTGGTCAGGTCCGGGATGACACCGAAGCGCTCCTGCGCCCCGCCCGCCGATAGCCGGAAGCCAGTCATGACCTCGTCGAAGATCAGCAGCGCGCCGTACTCATCGCAGAGCGAGCGCAGTCCCTCCAGGAAACCCGGTTCGGGCGGCACGCAGCCCATGTTGCCGGCCACGGGCTCGACGAAGATGCCGGCCACCGCGTGGCGGTTCTCCTCGAGCAGCATCCGCACCGAGTCCAGGTCGTTGAACTCGGCCACCAGCGTGTCCCGGGCGGCGCCCTCCGTCACGCCGGGGCTGGACGGCACCCCGAGCGTGGCCGCCCCGGAGCCGGCCTCCACGAGGAAGGCGTCGGCGTGCCCGTGGTAGCCGCCCCGGAACTTGATCATCTTCGGTCGCTCCGTGGCCGCCCGGGCCAGCCGGAGGGCGCTCATGGTGGCCTCGGTCCCCGAGTTCACGAGCCGGACCACGTCCACGGACGGGACCATCTCCGTCACCAGCCGCGCCAGCTCCACCTCGCCCGGCGACGGCGCGCCGAAGGACGTCCCCGCGCCGAGCGCCGTCTCCAGCGCCCCGCGGACTTCGGGGTGGTTGTGCCCCAGGATCATAGGGCCCCAGGAGCCGACGTAGTCGACGTACTCCGCGTCGTCGGCGTCCCACATCCGGGCGCCCTCGGCCCGGGCGAAGAAGACGGGCGTGCCGCCGACGGAGCCGAAGGCGCGGACGGGGCTGTTGACCCCGCCCGGGATCAGCCTGCGGGCGTCCTCAAAGAGCTGCGCGCTGCGGTCCCGGCTCATCGGTCGCCCCCGTGCCCGACGGCGGTGGCGGGATCGACGCTCGAGCCTCCAGCTTCGAGGAGTCGCCGGGCGACGTCCTTGGCGAAATAGGTCAGGATCATGTCGGCCCCCGCCCGCTTGATGGCGACCAGGCTCTCCATGGCGACGCGCTCCTCGTCGACCCACCCCTTCTCCGCGGCCGCCTTGATCAGGGCGTACTCGCCCGAGACCTGGTAGGCCACGGTGGGCATGGCGAACATCTCCTTCACCCGGTGGATGATGTCCAGGTACGGCCCGGCCGGCTTGACCATCACCATGTCGGCGCCCTCCAGCACGTCCAGCTCCACCTCCCGCAGCGCTTCCCGCCCGTTGGCCGGGTCCATCTGGTAGCCGCGGCGGTCGCCGAAGCTGGGCGCCGAGTGGGCCGCGTCCCGGAACGGGCCGTAGTACGCCGACGCGTACTTGGCGGCGTAGGAGACCACGGGGATCATGTCGTGGCCGGCACCGTCGAGGGCGTCGCGGATGGCGGCCACCCGCCCGTCCATCATGTCGCTCGGGGCGATGGCGTCGGCGCCGGCGTCGGCATACACCACCGAGGCCCGGGCCAGCAGCGGGAGCGTCTCGTCGTTCTTCACCTCCCCCGCCTCGCTCAGCACGCCGCAGTGGCCGTGGTCCGTGTACTCGCACAGGCAGACGTCCGCCCAGACCAGCAGCTCCGGGACCGCCTCCTTCACCGCCCGGATCGCCCGTGCGGTCAGCCCCTCCGGGTCGTAGCCCACGCTCCCGACGGCGTCCTTCTCGTCGTCGTCCGGCACGCCGAAGAGGATGATGCCGGGGATGCCCAGCTCGTGGACCTCCCGGGCCTCCTTCACCAGCTCGTCGATGGACAGCTGCTCCACGCCGGGCATGCTGCCCACCGGGTTCCGCACGCCCTCGCCGTTCACCACGAACAGCGGGTACACGAGGTCGTCCACGCTCAGGACCGTCTCCCGCACGGCCCGCCGCCACGTCTCGGTCCGGCGCAGCCGCCGGAGTCGTTGGGTCGGAAACGTCACCTGTTGCCTCCTCTATTCGGCACGGGCCGCCGCGGCGACCCGCTCTGCCAGTCCGTCCAGTGAATACGGCGAGGCGACGACCACGTCGAAGCCCGCCCGCTCGGCCGCCGCCCCCGTAGTGGGGCCGATGGCCACCGCTCTCGTCCGCGTCTGCGCCAGCCCCGTCAGCGCCGGGCCAAGCGCCGCCACCAGGTTCTCCACCGTGGAAGGGCTCGTGAACGTCACGAGCCCCACGGCCCTCGACTCGAGCGCCTCCCGGCACGCGCCGCGGTCCAGCGCCGCCGGCTCGGTGCGGTACGCCTCCACCTGCACCACGGTCGCGCCCGCCGCCGCCAGCCCCGCGGGCACGGTCTCCCGGGCGATGGCGCTGGCCAGGAAGAATACCTTCGCCCCGGCGCCCGCGCCCTCCTCGAGCAGCGCCTCCAGCAGCGCCGCGCCCGTCTGCACGGCCGGGACCAGGTGGACCGGCCACCCGGCGTCCCGGAGCGCGTCGGCGGTGGACTCCCCCACCGCGGCGACCCGGAGGCCGGCCCCGGCTCCGGAAGTCTCGCCGCTGGCCCGGGCGCTCGGATCCCCGGCGCCGACAGCGTGGGCCGGCGCGCGGCCCGTCCCGGTCGCGCTCAGCCGCTCCACCACCGCGGCCACCGCCCGCGGGCTGGTGAACACGGCCCAGTCGAACGACCCGAGCTCGGCGAGCGCCGCCTCGAGCGGCCCCGGGTCGGCGGGCGGCGCGATGCGAATCGTGGGCCAGTAGTGGACCCGGAACCCCCGCTCCCGCAGCAGACGACCGAGGGGTCCATTCTGGCCCTCGTCGCGTGTTACCACCACCCCCGGCGCCGCCACGGTCGGCCTCCGTCAGTCGGCGGAGAGCGCCCGGATCGCGCGCAGGATCTCGTCGCCGCCTCGCCCGAGGAGCTCGCGGGCGAGCCCGATGCCGAGCGCCTCCGGGTCGTCGATGCTCCCCCGGGCCTCCCCCGCCACGGACTGCTGCCCGTCCAGGGAGCAGACGGTGCCCCGGAGGTGGATCGTGTCCCCGTCCGCCGTGGCGTGGGCGCCGACGGGGACCTGGCACCCACCCTCCACGGTCCGGAGGAGCGCCCGCTCGGCGGTGGTGGCCGCGCGCGTCGGCGGGTGGTCGAGGGAGGCGACGAGCGGGCCGACGCGCTCGTCGTCGGACCGGAGCTGCACCGCGATCGCGCCCTGCGATACGGCCGGAAGGAGGATGTCGTGGGTGAAGTAGTCGGTGATCCGCTCGTCCCGCCCGAGCCGCTTCACGCCGGCCGCGGCGAGGACGATGGCGTCGTAGTGGCCGGCATCGAGCTTCTCGATCCGGGTGGGGACGTTGCCGCGCAGGTCGCGGACGGTGAGGTCAGGGCGCCAGCGCCGGAGGAAGGCGGAGCGCCGCAGGCTGCTGGTCCCGATCACCGCACCCTCCGGCAGCGCGTCGAGGCGGAGGCCGTCCCGGGCGATCAGCACGTCCCGCGGGTCCTCCCGCTCGAGCACGGCCCCGATCTCGAGGCCGTCGGGCATGGCGGTCTCCACGTTCTTCAGGC
>JBKGZE010000221.1:0-4775 GCA_046545735.1 Gemmatimonadota bacterium
GCTGTACGCCGCCTGCGCCGATGCCGCGCCCGCCACGCTGATCAGGACCGCGCTCAACAACGCTACCTTCCCGCTCGTCCGGATTGTCTCTCGTATGCTCATCGGTCGCGTGTACACTCGAACGCAGGAACGACACGTTCCCGCCCCCCGGCGGAACGCTCCCCCGAACGGTAAGCTCGCCCGGCCGCCTCGGACAGTGCCGGACAGCGCCGCCCGGAGAGCCGCCCGGGGCCGGGCCGGCAGCGGACGGGCGTCGCCAGCGCGGCCCCGGCCACGGCGGGCACGCAGCCGGAGCCCGCGAGCGGTCACCCGGCGCGGTACTCCGCGCCGTACGGCGGTCGCATGCATCGGCCGTGAAACCGTCGACTCCGTCAATGGAATCGATACAGTATTGACAATTCGGTTCTGGCATAGCACTCTCGCGTCGTCCGGGCCGATCCCCACGGCCGACCGCTGAACGCTGAGCCGCATTTTCCTACCCGAGTCTCCGGCACTGCGGTCAGCATACGAGAACGCCAATGCGCGTGAATGCCCGCTGTCCGAAGACGGGCCAGCGGCTGCCGATCCTGGCAGCCGCCGTACTCGCCCTCGTCCCTGTACCCGGAGTGAGCCAGTCGCCCGACTGGTCGGCGCAGCTCATCATGCCGCCGTACCCCAGCCCGTACCTCTCGGAGTGGGAGCGGAACCCGCAGGTGGCGACGCTGAACGTATTCTACAGCGGCACGGCGCCTACGGACTTCCGGATCGAGGGGGAGGCGCGGGTCGAGGGAGTGGGGGTTCTGGGCCGTGCGGAGAGCGAGCCGTACTTCCTGCCGGGGGGTCCATCGACGCGTCTGCTGACGTCGCGTGAGATCCTGGACTGGCGGACGCTCGAGTCGAACCAGGGGGTGGTGGACGACCTGCTGCGCACGGGTTTGCTGCCGGAGGGTCGTCATCAGTTCTGTGCCCGGGTGGTGGATCTCTCGGGCGCGCAGCTGACGGAGGCGTGCACGGACTTCACGGTGGCGCTTCCGGACCCGCCGCAGCTGATCGCGCCGGTGAGTCTGGGCGCGGTGTCGCCGCTGCAGCCGGTCTTCCAGTGGACGCCGGTCATGGCGCCGCCGGAGCTGGGGGTGCGCTACCAGGTCCGGATCGTGGAGCGGTACGAGGGGCAGACGGCGCTGAACGCGCTGTCGGCGAACCCGATCCACCACCTGGCGGAAGTGGAGGGCGCGCCGATGCTGGTGTACCCGCTGGACGCGCTGCCGCTGGAGGAGGGGCGGGAGTACGTCTGGCAGGTGTCGGTTCTGGACGGGACGGGGCACCCGCTGACGGCGGGTGCGCGTCGGAGCGAGATCTGGGCGTTCATGGTGGGCGACCTGGGTGCGGGCGGGATGGGCGCGCTCGCGGCGCTCCCCGACTCGCTGCCGCTGGTCCCGGGCGTGGCCACGCTGCATGGGCTGAACAGCGTCATGGCTACGAACACGGCGGACTCGTACATCCTCGACGGCGGGCTGACGCTCGAGCTGTCGGCGCCGTTCCAGGCCTCCGTGCAGGTGGAGACCCGAAGCCTGGAGATCGAGGGGACGTCGTTCGCGCCGCCCGTCTTCCGCGGCGGGATGCTCGAGGGCACCCTCACGGAGGCGGCGATGCCCGCGAGCCTGACCGGGCCGCTCGCGTCGCTCACGGAGCTGTCGTACTCCCCGGCCACCGGCCTGGTTCTGGGTGGCAGCCTGCGGGCCCCGGACGGGACGGACCTGGAGCTGAGCGGGACGGTGGCGCTCTCGAGCACCGGGCTGCAGGGGACGCTCGCGGCGGCGTCCACCGGCGACGGCCCGCTCCTCGAGTACGGCGGCGAGATCCTGGCCTACCGGGTGGACTCGGTGCTGGTGGAGTTCCCGTCGCAGCGGCTGCAGATCGCCGGCGGGCTGGAGCTGTTCGGCGGCGCGTCGAGCTGCGTGGGCGTGCGTGCGGAACCGGTGCAGCCGGACGTGCTGGGCGCCACGCTGGACTGCCGGCCGGACGTGCGGGTCCCGCTGGTGGACGGCCGGACGGGGCTCGAGCTGGCGCTGGACTCGCTGGGCGGCACGCTCTCGGCTTCGTGGGCCACGGCGGACCTGGACTTCGACATGGCGCTGGCGGGTGGGCTGCTGCTCAGCACGGGCGCCGATTCCGTGCGCGCGAAAGCAACGCTGCGGGCCACCCCGGGCGGCGTGGCCCTCGAGGCGGTGGAGCTGCCGGAGCTGGCGCTCCAGGGGTCGCCGCCGCGCCTGGACCTGGGCGCTGTCAGCCTCGGGCTCACGGCGCTGGACGTGACCCGCCTGGAGCTGGACCCGGCGGGCGACTGGGACTTCGCGCTCCGGATGGACGCGGAGCTCGGGTTCCCGATGCTGGACTCGGCCGCCATCGTCTCGCTCGCGGGGATCACCCTGGAGCCGACCGGGCTCACCATCCCTGCGGTCCGGGGGAACTGGTCCGCAGTCGACCCCGTCGACCTGAGCGGGTTCCAGCTCCGGCCGCTGGGCTTCCACATGGACTCGCTGCACCTGGGCTGGCTCGACGCCTCGGTGCCGGCCGATTGGGGCGCGGGGTTCGACCTGGAGCTGGCCTTCCCGGTCGACGCGCCGACGCCGCTCCGGCCCGTTCGCCTCATCGCCCGCGACGCCGGCTACCGGAACGGCGGCTTCACGGGAACGCTCGAGGCGGTCGATTTCAAGCGCTCGCCGCTGCTGCTGCCGCTGGGCGGAGACAGCATGGCCCTCCGCGTCACCCGGCTGGAAGGCTCCATGAGCGAGACGGGCGGGGTGACCGTAGCCGCCGCCGGGTCGCTGGTGGCGCCCACGTTCCTGCGCTGCGACGAAGTCCCGGCCTCGGAGCTGCCGCTGCCGTCGGCCGCGGTGGAGATCGGCTCCCGGGGGACGCTGACCGGCACCATCGCGGGGCTGGCTCCCGCCTGTCCGCTGGAGCTCGGCGCGCTCTCCCTGAGCCTGGTCCGGGGCGACCTCTCGTTCGCGCTGGACGGGAGCGACCAGCGGGTGCGCCTGGACGTGGAGGCGCGGGCCGAGCTGCCGGGTCCGGACGGGGCCCCGGTCACCGCCACCGGTGACCTGGCCCTCGACCTGATGGGGCCGCGGCTCCTCGACGGCTCCATCCGCCTGGACGAGCCGTTCCTCTGGAGCCTGCCCTCGGGGCCGGACCCCCTCTTCAGCACCGTTGTGAGCGAGGCGGTACTCGACACCGCCGGTCTGCGGCTGAGCGGCGAGGGAGCGGTGCGCCTGGGCGCGGAGCAGGAAGTGGCGTCGCGGGACATCACCCTGGGGCCGGTGGCCCTGCGGGACGGACCGCTGGCGCGGGCGGAGGCGAACGCGCAGGCCACGGTGCAGTTCCAGGACCTGACGCTGGCGCTCCCCGATTTCCGGGTCACCGGCGGGAGCGCGTCGATCCACGGCTCGGCGGCGCTGGCGGCGTCCGTCGACGCCAGCGGGCTGCGCTGGCGGCTCCAGGACCCGGCCACGAAGCCCGACGGCGACTCGCCGTTCCGGTTCATGCTGCCCGAGACCGTGACGCTCGAGCGGGACGGGCTGCGTCTGGACGGGACGGCCGCGGCCGACCTGGCCATGGTGGGCGACACGGTGCAGCTCGGCGTGGCCTTCACCAACGGCTTCCGCCTGGGGTTCGAGCCGGTGGCGGTGTCGGCGGGTCGGGCCAGCATCCGGGCCCAGCAGGAGGAGGTGGCGTACGTGGACTCGGCCGGCTTCTGGCTCGGTGACGTCCTGGCGGCCGTAACGCTGCCGGACCGGATCGGCCTGCCGGCGGAGTCCCACGCCTACCTGGAGGTGGCGCAGAACGGGCTTTCGCGGGTGGCGGTGCAGGCGGGACCGTCCGGGGTCCGCCTGCACACGCGGCCGGGGACGCCGGTCTCGCTGGTGCTTCCGGCGCTGGCGGGCGAGGGCGAGGTCGCTCCGTCGATGGACGTGACGTTCGACGTGGTGGTGGACCCGTCCACGTTCCAGCTCACGAGCGGCTCCGTGGAGGTGGGCGGTGACGCCGGCGGGCTGCTCTCGTTCGAAGAGCAGGGGATCACGTTCGACGTCCATGAGCTCTCCTACCGCGATGCGGGGGACGGGTACGCCCTGATGGCCGCGGTGGCGGCGCAGGTGGAGCTGGGGACCGGTGCGCCGGTGGCCCTGACCGGCGACCTGGAGCTGGCGCCGGGCCTCGTGAAGGGGCGGGTGGAGGCGGCGGCGGAGGGCGGCGAGCTGTTCCGGCTGGACGCGGCCCCGCTGGAGCTGGTGGTCGAGCGGGCGGCGCTGGCGTTCCCGTCGGCGGAGTACGAGCTGGACGGTCGCCTGCGTCTCTTCGGCGACGAGCTGGGCTGCGAGGCCGTCGAGGCGCGCTCCGACGGGAACGGCGGGCTGGTGGCTTCGGCGGCGTGCGCGCCGAACCTGGCGCTGCCGCTGGCCCCCGGCACGGACCGGGCGAGCCTGCTGATCGAGACGCTGGCCGGGTCGCTGTCGGTGCACCCGGGGCAGGGGCTGTCGGGCGCGCTCGACCTCGCCATGCGGTTCCGCCTCGACGAGACGGACGAGGGCGGCGCCTGCGACGCCACGTTCGACCTGCACGTGAGCGACCAGGGCGTGAGCTACGACCCCACCACGGCCGCCAGCACGTGCGCGGGGTTCCGGGCGCCCGTGGGCGGCGACTGGCTCGGCGGGCGGCTCCAGCACCTGTCGCTGGACCGGCTGTCGTGGACCGCCACGGACGGCTGGGACTTCGCCGTCTCCGCGGACATGGAC
>JBKGZE010000222.1:0-4773 GCA_046545735.1 Gemmatimonadota bacterium
CGGTGGAGCCGGGCGGACCGGCGACGAACGCCCAGCAATTGTGCCTGGCGTCGGGGAACTCCGCCCGGATCCCGTCGATGAACGCGTGGGCGTCGCCGCCCGTGGCCGCCCGGGCGACGGTCGTGATGAAGCGGCTCCGCCGGATGCTCTCCTCCACCCGGTGCCGCGCGCCGGGCACCGGATACCGCCCGGCGCTCGCCGTCACTCCACCCCTTCCGGCGTGGCGCCCCGATGGGGATCGCGTCCTCGATGATCTCGCCGATGACGTCGAGGTCCGCGTCATCGAGGATGGCGTCGCCGGCCTCGGCCGTCCCCTCGATCTGGTCGGGGCGGCGGGCGCCGACGATGGCCACGTCCACGCCGGGGTGGGCGAGCACCCAGGCGATCGCCAGCTGAGCGACGCTCATGCCGCGATCGAACGCCACCTTCCTGAGCCGCTCCACCACCTCGAGGTTGTGGGCGAAGACCTCGCCCGTGAACGCCGAGCTCTGGCTCCGCCAGTCGCTGTCCTCGAAGGTCGTGTCCTCGTGGTACGTGCCGCCCAGGAGCCCGTGGGCCAGCGGGCCGTAGACGAGGGTCCCGATCCCGTGCGCCTCACAGTACGGCAGCACGTGCTTCTCGACGTCGCGTCGGAAGATGTGGTACGGCGGCTGGAGCGTGTCGAGCTTGAGGTGCCGCTCGAACTCGTGCATCTGGCGGGCGCTGTAGTTCGACACGCCCACGTACCGGACCTTCCCCTCCTCGACGAACTGCTGCAACGCGTGCGCCGTCTCCTCCGCCGGCGTGTTCGTGTCGGGCCAATGGACCTGGTAGAGGTCGACGTAGTCGGTGCCGAGGTGCTCGAGGCTCTCCTCCAGCCCCTGCCGGAGCCACTCGTGGCTGGCGTCGCGCTGGACCCCGTCGCCCTCGGGGCGCAGTCCGCCCTTCGTCGCCAGGACCAGCCCGCCCCGGTCGGCCCGGAGCGCATCCCGCAGCGCCGCCGCCACCCGGTCCTCGGAGAGGCCGAAGCCGTACGCCTGGGCCGTGTCGAAGAAGTTGACCCCCAGCTCCAGCGCGCGCCGCATCGCCGCGATCGCCTCGTCCTCCTCGATGGTGCCCCACTCGCCGCCCAGCTGCCAGGTGCCGAAGCAGATGCGCGACACTTCTAGGTCGGTCTCGCCCAGCCTGACGTATTCCATGCGTTCCACCCTTTCCGTTCAGGTTCTTCCGCCGCGCTGTGTCCAGGGTATCATGCCGCTCCCGCCGGCGCTATCACCGTTCGGGCGGGTCCGGACCGCCCGCTCGCGGGTCGAACGGGCCTTGCCCAGCAGGAACACGACGCCGCCGAGGCGCCCGATCACGAACGCGATCACCGCCGCCGTCACGCCGACCATCCCGACGCCCCAGCCGAACAGGGGGAAGAGCGCGGCGATGGTGACCACCTCGATGATGGTGGCCACAGTGATCGGCCGGGTTCGGCGGCCCTGCACCAGCGTCGCCCGCTGGAAGGAGAGCAGGACCGACAGCGCCGGGAGCGGCGTCAGGATCCGGGTGGGCGTGATGGCGAACGCCGCCAACTCAGGGCTGAGGCCGGAGACGGTGATGAACCAGACGTCGGCCAGCGGGGTGAAGGCGACGAGGGCGAGCCCGCCGGTCGCGGCGAGCCCGAGCACGGTGGCGAAGCGGGCCAGCTCCGGGTAGTGCTCGAAGCGCTTGCCCATGAGCGCGATGGCGACTTCCTGGAAGCTGAGGCCCAGCGCCCGGAACAGGAAGGACAGGGAGTGGACGACAGGGAACACGGCGAGCGACTCGATCGGCGCGGGCGCGCGGCCCATGAAGAAGGTGAGCATGGGTTGGACGGTGAGGCCGATCAGCGACGTCAGCGCCAGCGGGTAGTAGAAGGTCGCGATCGCGCCGTAGCCGTCGTGGGCGGGCGAGTCGTCGTCGACGGCCCGCTCCCGGGCGAGCGTCTCACGGACCGTACCGGCGGCCATGAACCGGGTCGCGATCGCCTCGACCACCACCCCGGCCGACAGCGCCGCGGCGCCCACCCACGCGCCGGGCACTCCGCCCATGAAGTAGAGGACGAGGGCCGTGGCCGCCATCCCGGTGATCCGCAGCACCGTCCCCACGGCCACGAGCCGGGTCCGCCCCGACCGGATCAGCAGACCGTGAAGGAACCGCCGGTAGCCGATCGCCGCCGGCCACGGCAGCAGGATCCAGAGCGCCCCGTTCGTGAGCCGCGCCACCTCCGGCGGCAACCCGATCAGCCCCTCCATGAGCGTGGCGTACACGCCAGGGATCAGCACCACCAGCAGTAGCGCCGTCGCCCCCGCGTTCAGCGCGTTCGCGAAGTTCCGCAGGCGACGGTACGTCTTCGCGTCCTCCACCAGCGCCGTCGACGCGCTCATCAGCATGATCACCGGCGACTCCACCAGGATCGCGAACGCGAACGCCACCCCGTGCGCCGCCAGGTTGAACTTCGGATCCGCCAGCCGCGCAATGACCGCCGCCAGGAACGGCCCCTCCACCGCCATCATCATCCACGTGGCCGCCAGCGGCAGCCAGAAGAGCAGGATCGAGCGCGCGCTGCGCCGCTCGGTGTCGGTCACGGTCCGCCCCCGTTCGAGTTCCTCGCCGCGGGCAGTATAACCGCCCTGTCGCCGACCCGCCCGACAAGCCTCGTCCGCCACCCGCCACCCGTTGAATCCCCACCCCATTCCCGCGACTTTCCCTCCCGGCTCGAACCATCGGGGCAGCGCCAGGACTCACAGGGAGCCTTGCCTGACCCGCAAAGCCGGAAACCGGCGCCGAAGGTCGAAGCCCAAAAACCCGCCGCACCGCACGAGGCCCATGCCCGATACCAGGATCATCCAGACCGTCGCCCGCGAGCTGAGCCTGTCGCCGAAGCAGGTCGGCCCCGCACTGGCGCTCTTCGACGAGGGGAACACGCTGCCGTTCATCGCCCGGTACCGGAAGGAGGCGACGGGCGGGCTGGACGAGGTCCAGCTGCGGGACGTGCGGGACCGGGCGGCGTACCTGACGCAGCTGGAGGACCGGCGGGCGACGATCCTCGAGTCCATCGACGAGCAGGGCAAGCTGGATGACGCGCTGCGGGAGAAGATCGAGGAGGCCGCCACCAAGCAGGAGCTGGAGGACCTCTACCTCCCCTACAAGCCGAAGCGGCGGACGCGCGCCACTATCGCGGTCGAGAAGGGACTCGAGCCGCTGGCCGACGCCCTCTGGGCCGGCGCGCTCGATGACGCCGCAGCGCGGACGGCCGCCGCCGACTACGTCACCCCCGCCGACGCCGACGTCGAGGACGCCCGGCGCGTACAGAGCGCCGACGACGCGCTCCAGGGCGCACGGGACATCCTGGCGGAGCGCGTGGCGGAGGACGCCACGCTGCGCGGCTGGGTCCGGGACCGGACGCGCACCGATGGCGTCGTCGCGTCGCGAGTGCTGAGTAGCAAGGAGGACGACGAGGCGGCCGCCCGCTTCCGCGACTACTTCGAGTTCGCGCAGAAGGCGACGGAGATCCCGAGCCACCGGATGCTGGCCATCCGCCGAGGCGAGGCGGAGGGCGTGCTGACGTGGAAGGTGGAGGCGCCGGAGGAGGAGATCGTGGCGGGCGTCGTCGCCCGGGTCGTCGCCGACCGGCCGGCGCGCGACCAGCTGACCCGGGTGGCCGAGGACGCGTACAGGCGGCTGCTGAGCACGTCGATCCAGACCGAGCTGCGCCTGGAGCTCAAGGACCGGGCGGACGCCGACGCCATCGACATCTTCGGCCGCAACCTGGAGCAGCTGCTCCTGGCGGCGCCGGCGGGCGAGCGGTCGGTGATCGGGCTGGACCCGGGATTCCGGACGGGCGTGAAGGTCGCCGTCGTCTCCCGGACGGGCGCGGTGCTGGACACCGCCACCCTCTACCTGCACCAGGGCGACGCCTTCGCGGCCGGGCTCCGGGCGCTGATCCAGCAGCACACGCCGCACCTGGTGGCCATCGGCAACGGCACGGCGTCGCGGGAGACCGACCGGGCCGTGCGCGCCGCCATCGGCGAGCTGGGACCTGCGGCGCCGGGCGTCGTCATGGTGAACGAGGCCGGCGCCAGCGTCTACTCCGCCTCCGACGTGGCCCGCGACGAGCTCCCCGACCTCGACGTCTCCCTCCGCGGCGCCGTCTCCATCGCCCGGCGGCTCCAGGACCCGCTGGCCGAGCTGGTGAAGATCGACCCCAAGTCCATCGGCGTGGGGCAGTACCAGCACGACGTCGATCAGCCGCAGCTCAAGCGCCGGCTGGACGAAGTGGTCCAGATCTGTGTGAACCGCGTGGGCGTGGAGCTCAACACCGCGTCGCCCTCGCTGCTGGCCTACATCGCCGGGCTGGGACCAACACTTGCCGCGAACATCGTCCGATACCGCGACGAGCAGGGCGGGCTGAAGGCCCGCAAGCAGCTCCTCGAGGTCACCCGCCTCGGACCCAAGGCCTTCGAGCAGTGCGCCGGCTTCCTCCGGATCCGCAACGCCGAGCACCCCCTCGATCGCACCGCCGTCCACCCCGAGCGCTACCCCCTCGTCGAGCGCATGGCCGCCGACGTGGGCGTCCCGCTCCCGGAGCTGGTCGAGAACGAGGACGCCGTCCGGAAGATCCGGCTCGACCGCTACACCTCCGACGACGTCGGGCGCCCCACCCTCGAGGACATCGTCGACGAGCTCCTCCGCCCGGGCCGCGACCCCCGCGACTCCTTCGAGGCCCCCACCTTCCGCGAGGACGTGAAGGAGGTCAAGGACCTGCAG
>JBKGZE010000223.1:0-4758 GCA_046545735.1 Gemmatimonadota bacterium
AGTTCCTGAACGAGCAGATGGACCCCGCCGAAGTGCTGGCGGTGGAGGTGCGGCAGTATTCCGGCGGTGAGCTGCGGTCGCTGGTCCCGCGCGTACCCGAAGACTCGGGGATGTCCTACTGGCCGTTCCGAGCTCGTAGATCAGGCGCCCGGTCGTCTCCTCCGGATAGCGTCTGATGCCGCTATCTTGGGCCCGCCGCCCGAGGCGCCGGCGGGACTGCTCCCGGGTCGGGCGGCATGTCGGGGTCGGACCGCACATACTCCTCGGCGAACAGGTCCCAGAGCACCAGGAACAGCGCGGCGATCACCGGTCCGGCCACGAATCCGGCCAGCCCGAACACCATGATCCCGCCCAGCGTGGAGACGAGGATCAGGTAGTCGGACATGTTCGTGTCGCGCCCGATGACGATAGGGCGGAGCACGTTCTCCGCCGCGGTGATCGCCACCCCACCGAGCAATACGACCAGTCCCTGCCAGAGCTGGCCCGTGGCGAGCATGATGATCGCGCCGGGCCCCCATACGAAGCTGGCCCCGACGGCGGGCAGCAGCGAGAGCACCGCCGTCACCACGCCCCAGAACAGCGCGGTCCTTACGTCCACGATCCAGAAGAGCATGGCGAGCAGGCCGCCCTGCGCCACCGCCACGATCAGGTTGCCTTTCACCGTCGCCCGGACCACCTCGGTGAACTTCAGCAGCAGTCGACTCCTTCGCTCCACCCCCAGCGGGAGGACCCCCGCGATGCGCGCCACGATCCGGTCGCCATCCCGGAAGAAGAAGAACAACAGGTAGAGCATGAGGGCGAACATGGCCGTGATCCAGAGGGCGTCCTGGCCGACGCCGAGGGCCCGCGTCGCCACGATCTGCGTGGCCGATGACGCCAGCTCCTGCGCTGACACCCGCAGCTGGGCCAGGTCCACACCGTAGCGGTCCAGGAACCCGGCGACGGTGGGAAGGGACCGCTCCAGCATGTCGATGGGCCCCTGCACACGGATCTCACCGGCGGCGATGCCCCGGTAGAGCAGGAGCCCCTGCCGTGCGATGGCGCCCCCCACCAGGATGAACGGAAGCACCACGAAGATCACCACGGCGAGCATGGAGAGCAGCGCGGCCGGGGTGGCCCTCTCGCGGCACACGGCCAGCAGTCGGGCATGGATCCCGTGGAAGAGCACCGCCAGGATCGCGGCCCAGAACACGGGCCAGACGAACGCCCGGATCATCCAGAAGAAGAGCGCCGAGGTGAGGAGGAGGAGAGTCAGGAACGTCGCGCTCTCGAGCCTGCGGCGGTGGACCCGGGGTAGGCGGCTCATGGTCGGGTGTGGCCCGCCAGGCCGACCTCCGCCGGTGCGCCGGCCACCAGGCCCGCCAGGGTCATCGCCACGTCACGAGCCACGACGGCCAGCCCCTCGTCCAGGAGGGCGACGAGGGCGCCGTAGTCACCCGCTCTCCAACCCGCCTCCCTGTGATCGGTGGCTCCACGGGCGAGCACCGCCCCGTCCTGGTGTCGGATGATCTCCCACGAGGCACGCACGTGGGCCTCGCCCTCCGCCTCGCCCTCCGCCTCGCCCTCCACCTCGCCCCGCGGCACGGGCGATCCCGGCGGCACCACGCCCTCGAAGCGGGTGACGTGGAGCTGGAGCAGGTAGTCGTACGAGGATCGGACCGGCCACGGGGCCATATCCACCGCGCGGAACGACGCCGCGCCAGCCAGGTGCCGGGCGACGGCCCGGTTGATGCCATCGGCGGGGTCCTCGCCCCACCGGTGGAAGTCTGACGTCACGACCTCATGGATCCCGCGCCGCACCACGATGGCGGGTGAAGCGAGGTAGGCCGCGAGGTCGATCCGGCGCACGCCCACCGCCACGCCGTCCAGCGCGGCGATCGGTGCCGCCGTGTCCGCTGCCCGGGCGCCCCCGATCACGTACTGCTCCAGCGGGGGGGACGTGCGCCCGAGGCTGAAGCACCCCGGCAACAAGGCCAGGATCAGCGCCCCGAGGATGCAGCGAGAGCGGGTTCCCGCGCTGTTCCGGTTCATAATCAGTTCTCCGGCGGCTTCCGGCCGCGCAACAGCATGTCGGGGTTCTGCTCGAGGGAGTTGATGAGCAGGGTGAGCGCGTCGGCGGCTTCGCTGAGGCTGGTCAGCGTCTCCTGCAGCTCGTAGCCGAGACCGGAGTCGGTGGAAAGCAGCCCGTGGGTCTCTTCCAGCGTCCGTCGCAGCGCCTCGAGCGTGGCCGTCATTTCCGTGGTCGTCCCCTCGAGCTGGAGCTGGAGCGGAGCGATGGCGGCGTCCGCGTTCACGGCGAGGCGCCCCAGGTCCTCCATGGCCTGGTTGGCCTGGGCGGTCAGGCCAGGCAGCTGCTCGAGAGCCGCCTGAAGCTCCGGCGCCGCTACCAGATCCTCCACCGCTTCCGCAGACGCCATAGCGGCGGCGTTGAGCTGGGGCATGTCGATGTCGGCCAGCATCTCGTTGACCTGGAACAGGACCTTCAGAATGTCGGCCACCAGGCTGCCGGCCCCGGTGCCGAGGGCGGCCAGGAGCGACGGCGTTGTGGGGATCTCGGGCCAGGCGGTGCGCCGCTCTTCGAGCTCCGGCGGTGCCGCCTCGTGCCGGTAGCTCAGCTCGATGTAGAGCTGGCCCGTGACAATGCTCTCCATCTGGAGCTGCGCCCGGAGACCGTCGGCGATCTGCCGCCGGAGTACCGATGGGTTTTCGAGGTTGACGAACGTCCCGACCTGCGTCGTGAGACGGGTCAGGTCGATCTGATATTCTACCGGCACCTGGAACGTCTTGTCGCCCTGGTCGATCTGGATGAGGATCTCCGTCACGGTTCCGACGGGCACACCCTGGAACTTGACCGGTGCGCCCTTCTCGAGCCCGTTCACCGACTCCTGGAAGAAGCTGACGAAGGTGGAGCGCTCGTCGAACCAGGCGGTGGACGCCAGCGTGGCGGTCCCCGCTACCAGCAGGACGACGGCCCCGATCAGGAACGCACCGATGGCCGTAGGATTCGCGCGGATGCTCATGTCACACCTTCGCTGCTGCGGGTGAGGAACCGATGGACCTCTTCGCTCGGCGGGTTGTCCCGGAGCTCCTCCGGGCTGCCGAGCGCGGTCATGGTCTTCTGCCCGATGTCCAGGAACAAGGCCCGGTCGGCGATCCTGAAGATGCTGGCCAGGTCGTGGCTCACCACCACGATGGTGGTGCCGAAGCTCGCCCGCAGATCCAGGATCAGGTCGTCCAGCCGACTCGCGCTGATGGGATCCAGCCCGGACGACGGCTCGTCGAAGAAGAGCACCTCCGGGTCCAGCGCGATGGCGCGTGCCAGCGCCGCGCGCTTCCGCATCCCTCCGCTGATCGCCGAGGGGTAGAACGTCTCGTAGCCGCCCAGCCCCACCAGCGCCAGCTTCAATGCCACCACCTCGCTGATGGCCCCGGCGCCCAGCTCCGTGAACTCTTCCAGCGGCAACGCCACGTTCTCCGCCAGGGTGAGCCCGCTCCACAGCGCGCCGTTCTGGTAGAGGACCCCGATGCGACGGAGCACTCGCTTTCGCCCCTCCACGTCCGCCGCGCCGAAGTCCTCGCCCTGGAACAGGATCGTGCCCTCCGCCGGCTCCTTCAGCCCGATCAGGTGCTTCAGCAGCGTGCTCTTCCCGCTGCCGCTCCCACCCATGATGACGAACACCTCGCCCGCCTCCACCGAAAAGCTCAGGTCCTCCATGACGACCAGCGGGCCATACTTCATCTTCAGACCCCGAACCTCGATGGGCGGACTCTCGACGGCGGCCATTCCGCTCGCAGCGGCTCCACTACCGGCCGACCCGCTCGCCGCCCCTCCGTTCGCGGCACCGTCACCCGGCCCGTGCGTTGCCCTCCTCATATCTGCAGCAGGGCCGCGAGCCAGTCGATCACGGCGTTGGCCACGATGATCAGCGTGATGCCCAGGACCACGGCGGAGGTGGCGGATCGCCCCACGGCACCGGCATCGGACCCGGTCTGCATCCCCTTCATGCAGCCGGCCAGGCCGATGATCAGGCCGAAGATGGACGCCTTGAACACGCCGAGCAGCGCGTCGGCGAGCGAGACGGCCGACAGGAGCCCGCCGAAGAACTGCGTGGAGCTCAGGTCGAGCATGGTCACCGCAACGAGCAGTCCGCCGGCGATGCCGACGAAGTCGGCGTACACCACCAGCAGGGGCATCATCAGGAAGAGGCCCAGCATACGCGGCAGCACCAGGTAGTCGACGGCCGAAACACCGAGCGTGGTGTAGGCGTCGATCTCCTCGGTGATCTTCATGCTCCCCAGCTCGGCGGCGAAGGCGGCGCCGGTCCGGCCCGCCATGATGATCCCGGTCATCAACGCCCCCATCTCCCTCAGGATGCCGTAGCCGACCAGGTAGGACACGTAGAAGCCGGCACCGAACCGTCGCAGCACCACCACGCCGAGAAACGCGATGATCACTCCGATGAGGAACGCGATCAGCGTCACGATGGGGAGCGCCCCCGAGCCGTTCGACTGGACCACCACCCAGAAGTCGCGCCAGCGTAGCCGCACCCTGCCCAGCAGCAGCCGGATGAACCCGTCCGTCACCTGGCCGGTGAACGTGACCGAGCTCCGCAGCGTGTCGAACCCGGAGAGCGCCGCCTCCCCCACGCGGGTGACCGGCGACCTTGTGGGCGCCTGCGTCTCGGGCACGTGCTCCGGCACCGCGCGGGACAGCGTGATCAGTCGCGTGATCGGCTCGGGCAGTCCCGAGGCGTCCAC
>JBKGZE010000224.1:0-4758 GCA_046545735.1 Gemmatimonadota bacterium
TCTCCACCCCGGCCAGGAAGTCGACGAGGCCGGGATACCAGTCGGGGCCGTCCACGGGGTAGCGCGCGCCCACCAGCTCGTTGTCCGGGATGTACGCGACCGCTGCCGCCCCGGCGCGGATCCGGTAGCCGTAGGTGTCGGCCGGGTGCCGGACCCGGAAGGCGGCGATCTCGATGTCACCATCGCGCCAGGGAACCCCGGAGAGGTGCTCGAAGGACAGCGTGGCGGCCAGCGCCTCGTAGGGCACGGGGAAGTAGACCGGCCCCATCTGCCCCCGCAGCAGCGTCTCGATGTCGAGGTCGCCCTGCCGCGCGGCGTGGATCCTGACGACCGTGTTCGCCTCGTTCAGCGGCGCGAAGAAGGGAATGCCCTGGATGTGGTCCCAGTGGAAGTGGGTGAGGAAGAGGTCCAGCTCCGTGGCCCCGTTCTCCTGCGACAGGCGATTGCCGAGCACCCGGATCCCGGTGCCCGCATCGAAGACGTAGCGCCGACCGTCGTCGCTCCGGACCTCGAGACACGGAGTGTTGCCGCCGAACAGGGCCGTGGCCGGGCCCGGGCTCGGGATCGACCCCCGCGTCCCCCAGCAGGTGGCGCGCAGCCGCGCACCCTCGTCCGATCGCCGGGTGCCCGCTCGCGGCTCGCCGGCTGCGCGGGAGTCCGGGCCAGGGTTCACGTCACCGTGCATGGTCGCCAAGAGCGTGGTCGAGAGAGCGTTGGTCGAGAGAGCGTGGTCGAGAGAGCGTTGGTCGAGAGAGCGTGGTCGCCCCTGCGCCTGGGCCGGGAGCGCGCGGCCGCCCGTGCCGGGCTCGAGGACCGGAGTATGGCCGAGGCCCCGTGCCCTTGCAAGTCCGGGTTCCCTTTTCCCGATGGATACCCCGCCCATATCTTCACTCATCCCCTTTCCGGACCGGAATCGTCTTGGAGGCATGCGGATGGGCGCAGAAACGGCTGCCGAGCACGTGGTGGATGTCCTCGGCCGGGTTCCCCTGTTCCAGGGCCTCCCCCGGTCCGATCTCGAACGGATCGCAGAGCTGGTCTCGCCGCGGGAGGTGAACGCGGGGGAGTTCCTGTTCCGCGAGGGCGACGCCGGCGACAAGTTCTACGTGGTCTTCGATGGCGCCATGGAGATCCTCAAGGAGCGCCCGCTGGGCGACCACGAGCGCCTCGCCGTCAAGCGAGGCGGCGAAGCGTTCGGCGAGATGGCGCTGCTCAACGACGCGCCCCGCTCCGCGTCGGTCCGGGCGGTGGAGGATACCCGGCTGCTCTCCGTATCGCGCGCCAGCTTCGACGAGCTCCTCGGCGGTGAGTCCATTGCCGTGCGCCTCATGCGAGGGCTGGCCAGGGCGCTCGGCTCGCTGGACGTCCGGTTCGCGGCCCGGGACCCGGGGCGCGCTGGCGACGCCTTCCGCGAGTTCGGCCGACTCGTCCTCACCGGGCTCGAGCCCGACGCGGCGCCCCAGGCGGAGGGGTACCGCATCGCCGGGGCCACCGCCCGCGACGACTCGCTCGGGGGCGGCTCGCTCTGGGACGGCTTCACGACCGAGGACGGCCGGACCATCCTGATGCTGATGGATGTGAAAGGGACCGGGCTGCCGCCCGCGTACCTGATCGCCATCACCCGGGCGCTCCTGCACGAGGTCGGTCCCGACGAGCCGTTCTCCACCCTCCTCCGTCGCCTCAACAGCGCGATCTTCCGCAACCTGTTCGAGGGGCTCGACGAGTGCGTCGAGACCGCCCTCATCGAGCTGCGCGACGGCGAGCTCCACTGGGCCTCCGCAGGCGACCAGCCCGGGATCGTGCTCCGGGCCGACGGCGCCGTGGAGGCGGCGCCCAGCCATGGCCCGCCCCTCGGCATCCTCCCCCATTTCGATTACGACACGACCCCGCTCCAGCTCGCCTCGGGCGACACCCTCCTCGCCTTTTCCGACGCGCCCGCCGGGCTCGTGAACGGAGCGGTCGAGCTGGTCCGGGGACGGATCGAGGCCGAGCCCCAGGAGCTGGTACGCCTGCTCCGGACAGCGCTCCAGAAGGTCAAGGCACGCGGCGCCCGGACCGACGTGGCGCTGGTCGTGGTCCGGAAGGTTTAGCGCCGTCGCCCGGCGAAACGGCCCGCGGACTGCGGGGTAGCGGTTCTGGCACACGACGCTTTGCGTCGATCGACCGTCACACGACGAGGATGGCTATGGTGGACGAAGCAGCGGTACGGAAGGCGCTCCGGAAGGTGAAGGACCCGGAGCTGAACCTCGATATCGTGGTCCTGGGACTCATCTACGACGTGGACGTCACCGGCGATCAGGCCCACGTCCGGATGTCGCTCACAACCCCCATGTGCCCCGCGGCCGACCAGATCGTCTCCGATGCCAAGCGCGAGGTCGAGGCCCTCGACGGCATCGAGCACGCCCAGATCGAGCTCACCTTCGATCCGCCCTGGAGCCCCGAGAAGATGGATCCGCTCATCCGGTCCTCGCTCGGGCTCTGATCACCCTGAGCTTCCCATGCCACTGAGTATCCGGCAGTCGGCTCCCGCGCACGAGGCCGGACGGGGGACCGTCGTGTTCATTCATGGGTTCCCGTTCAACGGCGGGATGTGGGCCCCGCAGCTGCGGGCGCTGCCCGACGGCTGGCGGGGCCTCGCCCCCGACCTGCGAGGCTTCGGCCGCACCGGCGTACGCTCGGTGCCCGGGCCGGTGCCCACCGGACGACGCGTCGGGGGCCGCATCGCCCGTCCCAATGAGCCCGTCCTCACCATGGCCTGCCTCGCCGCCGACGTCGCGGCCCTGATCGAACAGGAGGTCGACGGGCCCGCGGTCGTGTGCGGGCTCTCCATGGGCGGCTACGTCGCGTTCGAGCTCTGGCGTCGCCACCCGGACCGGGTCCGCGCCCTGGTGCTGGCCGACACTCGGGCCGAGGCCGACGACGACGAGGGACGCGAGAACCGCCTGCGCGCCGCCCACGCCGCCCGCGAGTCCGGGACCCGGCCCCTCGCCGCCGCCATGATCCCGACCCTCCTGGCCGAGACCACCCGAAAAGGGATGCCGGAGGTCGTCGAGCAGGTCCGGACCATGATCGTCGAGACCGTACCGGGTACCATCATCGCCGCTCTGGCAGGTATGGCCGCCCGACACGACAGCACCGGCGAGCTCGGCGGGATCACGGTGCCCACCCTCGTGATCGCCGGCGAGCACGACGCGCTCACGAACCCCGACGGCGCCCGCGCCATGGCCGACGCCATCCCCGACGCGACCTTCGTCGAGATCCCCACCGCCGGCCACATCTCCAACCTCGAGAACCCGGCCGCGTTCAATGGCGCGCTGGCGGAATTCCTGGACCGGCTCGAACCCGAGTGACCCGGGGGCCGGATCGCCCTCCCGGACGAGCGGAGGGGGTCTCCTCCGGGATCGATCGGTGTCCCAGGCGGCCCGATCCTGTCCCACGCGGCCATTCCGTCCTCCCCGTCGTGACCCTATCCTCTCGGGGAGGGCGGCGGACAGAAAACGAGCGCTCGTTTTCTTTTGCCCGACCTCGGTCGTGAAGGTGTGGCTACGCCGGGCATAATCGGTAAACCTGTGCGTACAACGGACGGACGCGCGCTTCGCTGTGAGGGATCCTCCTACGCCGGTCGCGGGGTTTTCCCCACGGCGGCCCAGGAGGCGGCGGCGTATGATGGGCGGTGCAGGCTGGCGAAATTGGCGTCAGAACTCGCACGACAAGAGAGGGCATATGGCGGAGAACCAGAAGATGATCGACGGATTGAACGGACTACTGGCGGACGCGACGGTGTTCTACCAGAAGCTGCGTCACTATCACTGGAACGTGGAGGGCCGGCACTTCTTCGAGCTGCACGAGAGGTTCGAGGGCCTGTATGACGGCTGGGCGGACACGATCGACGAGCTGGCGGAGCGGATCCTGATGATCGGGGGCGTGCCGCTGCACACGCTGGCGTCGATGCTGAAGTCGGCGACGCTGAAGGAAGACGAGAGCACGCCGGAGAGTCTGGCGATGGTGGACGCCGTGATGGCGGACATGCGGGCACTGCACGAGAAGGCGGGTGAGCTGATCGGGCTGGCGGAGGAGATGGACGATCGGGGCACCGCGAACCTCCTTGACGGTCTTCGGGACGGGATGGAGAAGGAGCTGTGGATGCTCGGCGCCTGGAAGAAGGAAGCGGCCACGGCCTGGTAGCGCTGCCTCCAGGTCCGCGGCCCTGAGGCCGCGGTCGTGAGGCTGCGACGGGCGCGTGCTCCGCCCTCAGGGGGTGGGGCGCGCGCCCGTTCTCGTGGTGAGGCGCGTCCGGCTACTCCTGGCCGTGTCTACTCCTCCTCGTCGGGCTGCGCGGCGGCGACCAGCTCGAGCTGCTCGCCTGCGTTTCCCGTGGTGTCTGGCTCCGCGGCCTTCTTCGCGCCCCGTTCCGAGGCGACGCGGCTTACCTCGACCACGCGGTCGCCCGCGGCCACATTCACGAGCTGCTTGCCCTGGGTGGCGCGTCCCTGGACGGGGATCCGTGCGGCTTCGAGCCGTGCGGCGCGACCGCCGGCGGTGATGACCATGAGTTCGTCTCCCTCGAGCATCTCCTTGGCCGCGACCATGGGCCCGGTCCGCTCGCTGACGCTGAGGGCGGCGGTCCCCTGCCCGCCGCGTCCCTGGGTGCGGAAACCGCTGATGGGGGTGCGCTTGGCGAACCCCTGGCTGGTGATGCAGGCGAGGGTGGCATCGCGGCGGACGACGACCATGCCGACCACGGCGTCGTCGGTCTTGAGG
>JBKGZE010000225.1:0-4751 GCA_046545735.1 Gemmatimonadota bacterium
GTGGAGCACGGCGGCGGCGAGCGCCAGCGTCGCCAGGAAGGAGTACAGCAGCCAGGCCGTCAGGTCCATGGCCGGATGGGTGTACCGCGGGGCCCGATCGGCCGCGCCCGCGGCTGGGGCCCGCGCGCGCGGCCGGGATCCGCGGCGACTGCCGCGCCGGGCGTCAGTCGGCCAACGCCGAGTCCGCCGGCGCGTCGAGCCGTGGGAGGAGCGCCAGCCGCTCGGCCGAGAGCAGTCGGAAGGTCGCCATGTGTTCTTCCGGGACCGGTGGCGCCGCCGGGATCCGTACCGTTCGGGGGTTCAGCGGCTTTCCGTACCGCCGCATCTCGTAGTGGACGTGGGGCGCTGTCGACATCCCCGTGGACCCGGCATAGCCGATGATCTGGCCCTGGTCGACCCGGGCGCCCGGGCGGATCCCCTTCCCGAACCGGTGCAGGTGGGCGTAGCGGGTCTCGTACCCGTTGCCGTGGTCGATCCGGACCAGGTTCCCGTAGCCGCCATCCCACGAGGCCTGAGCGACCACGCCGTCCGCGGTGGTCTTCACGGGCGTGCCACGCGCGGCACCGAAGTCGGTGCCGTAATGCGGGCGATTCTGCTTCAGGATCGGGTGATAGCGTCGCCAGCTGAAGTTCGAGGTGATGCGGGGGTAATCCACCGGATAGCGCAGGAACGCCAGTCGCAGGGACCTGCCCTCGTCGTTGAAATAGTCGGCGCGGTCGTCGCCCGGGTCGAAGTAGATCGCGTGCAGCGGCCGGGTACGATTCACGATCTCGGCCACCAGGACCTTCGCGGCCCGGGACGTCCCGTCCGGCCGGGCTTCCCGCTCGTAGACCACGCGGAAAGTATCACCCGGCCGCATGTCGTGCGCGAAATCCAGCTCCCAGCCGTAGATGTGAGCCAGCTTCCAGACCAGCGCTTCCTTCTCCTTCGATGGAAGGTCCAGCTCCGGGTGATTCACGATGGCGCGGTAGATGCTGCCGCCATCGCCGAGGACGCCCGCTACCACCACCGTGTCCACCTCCGTGGGGGTGAGCACCATCTCGCCCTGCCACCCCACGGGGTCGCGGCTCAGCCGCATCGTACTGTCCGCGTTCAACACCACATCCACGGCGCGCGGGCGGCCGTCCTCCAACCACCGGCGGACCAGAACCGAGGTGTTCGGCAGGATCCGACGGGGGTCGATCATCTCGCGCATGGCCAGGGCCAGCCCGTTCAGCTCCGAGCGCGACAAGCGCGCTCGTTCCAGCACCTCCGAGAGTGTTTCCCCGCTGTGGAGAACGTGACTCTCCTCCGCGTCCACAGGCGGCGCGTATACGGGTGTGAGGGTCGCGGCCGCAGCCGAATCCACGGGGGACCGCGGGTGGGCCACGGCGAATCCGGCGGCCAGTAGCGCGAGTACACCGAGCAGCATCGCTCCGAGGCGAATCTTCATCGATTCCCTTTCGACCAGCGTCACTCGTCAGTCCATCTGGCGGCGAATAAACGTCGGGATGTCCAGGTCTGTCAACTGGGTGCGCGCCAGGGGGCGCTCCGGCGGCCTCGGGAACGGCGTGGCTTCCTCGTACTCCCGGTCGCCAGCGTCCGCCTGCGCCTGCATGGCCCGGCCCTGAACGGCGTCAGGGTAGCCGCCGCCGCTGCGGGCCCCACCGCCCCCGTTCCCGCGGGGCGAACCTCCGCCACTCCCGTTGCCACCGGTGGCGTGCCCGTTCGACCCGGACAGGCCGTGGCCGGCGAGGCCGTGGCCGGCGGGCGCGGCCGCCATGGCCCGCTCCGGGCGCCGGAAGCTCGCCCGGAGCACGTTGCCGGCGCGCGGAGCCACGTCCTCTTCCGTGACGAGACCGGTCGCGATCACGGTGACGCGGACCTCCTCCTCGCAATCGGGGGCGTGCACCGCACCGAAGATGATCTCCGCGTCCTCGCCCGCGGCCTCCTGGATGATGGAGGCGATGGTCGTGACTTCGTCGATGGTGAGGTCCATGCCGCCGGTGATGTTGATCAGCACGCCCTGGGCGCCCCCGATGGACACGTTGTCCAGGAGCGGGCTGGAGATGGCCTCCTGCGCCGCCTCCACGGCCCGGTTCTCCCCTTGCCCGTGGCCCGTTCCCATGAGGGCGGGGCCGCGGCTCGCCATGACGGTCCGCACGTCGGCGAAATCGACGTTCACCTCACCGGTGACGTGGATGAGATCGCTGATGCCCCGGGTGGCGTGGAGCAGCACCTCGTCGGCCTTCTTGAGGGCGTCGCGGAAGGAGGTCCCCTTCCCGACCACGCTCAGGAGCCGCTCGTTGGGAACCACGATAACGGTGTCGGCGGTGCGCCGCAGCTCGGCGAGCCCCTGCTCGGCCTGCCGCATCCGCTTGCGCCCCTCGAACATGAACGGCCGCGTGACGACGCCGATGGTGAGCGCGCCCATCTCCCGCGCCATCTCGGCGATGATCGGCGCGGCGCCGGTGCCCGTGCCGCCGCCCATCCCGGCCGTGACGAAGACCAGGTCCGCCCCCTCCATGGACCGGCGCACCTCGTCGCGGTTCTCCTCGATGGCCTGACGGCCGATCTCCGGCCGGGCCCCCGCCCCCAGCCCACGGGTGAGCTTCTTCCCGATCTGGATCTTGAGCTGCGACTTCGAATGCTTGAGCGCCTGCGCGTCGGTGTTGACGGAGATGAACTCCACGCCGTCCAGGTCCTCGTCGATCATGCGGTTCACGGCGTTGCCGCCGCCCCCGCCGATCCCGACGACCTTCATGCTCGCGTTCTGCGCCGCCGCTTCCTCGAATTCGAAGATCATCATCGAAACCCTCCCCTGGGTTCTGGAGTGGCGGCCCCAGCGCCGGTCACCCCGGTACGAATATCCGTGTCGATCATCGTTTCGCCGGGCGGTGCCCTGCCCGGTCATCTATCGTGAGCCGGTCGACCGCCCCGGCGCCGTCGTCAGAAGAACTCCCTCAGCCACTGCACGACCTTTCCGAACGCCCCGGGCATGCCTCCGCCGCCGGACAGCCGGGTCTCCGCGCCGAAGAGGGCGAGGCCCGTGGCGGTGGCGAAGCGCGGCTTGCGGACGGCGTCGGCGAGTCCGCCCAGCTCGGCGCCGGGGGTACCCACCCGGGCCGGGACGCCGAAGACGTGGTGTGCCACGTCGACGGCGCCGGTGAGCTCGGAGCCGCCGCCGGTGAGCACCACGCCGGCGCCCAGCCCTTCCTCCTCGCCGGCGCGCTCGATCTCCGTGGCCACGAGCTCGAGCACCTCGTCGAGGCGCTGCTCGATGATGTGGGCGATCAGCTCCCGGGCGACCTCGCGGCGGGTGCCGGGGCTCGGCCCGGGCAGGTCGACCGTCTCCCTCGGGTCCACCATCTGGGCCGATGCCACCCCGTACTGCTCCTTGGCGCGCTCGGCCTCGGCGAGCGGGATGGACAACCCCTTCACCAGGTCGTTGGTGATGGCCGCGCCGCCCCAGGGGATCGCCGCCAGGTGCTGCGTCTTGCCCTCCCGGAAGACGGCGAGCTCGGTGGTGCCGGCGCCCAGGTCCATGAGCGCGACCCCCACCTCCCGCTCGTCGTCGGCAAGGACGGCCCGGGCGGTAGCCAGGGGCTCGTGGACGAACGCTTCCACTCGGTAGCCCGCCCGGCTCACGGCCTTGCGGAGGTTCGCGGCGGCCGACGCGCTGCAGGTGATGATGTAGACCTCGGCCTCGAGCCGGGTGCCGGCCATGCCGACCGGGTCCCGGATGTCGGCCTGGCCGTCCACGCGGTACTCCTGCGGCAGGACGTGGAGCACCTCCCGGTCGCTCGGGACCACCACGGCCCGAGCCACTTCGTGGACCCGGTCCACGTCCCCGGCGCCGATCTCGCCGCCTCCCACCGCCACCACGCCTGTGGAGATGTTGGCGTCGATGTGGCGGCCTGCGATGCCGGCGTAGACGCGGTCCGCGCGCACGCCGGCCATGAGCTCGGCCTCCTTCATGGCGGCGCGGACGGAGTCGGTGGTCTCCTCGAGATCGGTCACCACGTCCCGCCGGATGCCGCCGGAGCGGGACTGGCCCACGCCCAGCACCCGATAGCCGGTCCGCTGGCCGTCCTCCACCGTGACCTCCAGCAGGACCGCGCACGTCTTGGTGCTTCCGATGTCCAGCCCCGCTACCACGAAGGTGCTCATCATTCAGCTCACGGTTCTCCGTCCGAACGAAACCACCACCTGGTCATGGAAGCGGACGTCGATGGTCTGCACACTCTCCAGCTCGCCCCGCGCCGCCAGGTCGGCCACCGCGAGCCGCAGCTGTGTCACCTGCACGTCCGTCGCGGCCGGCGGGAGCAGGGCCTCCGCCCGGGAGTCGCGGAACGACAGCCGCAGCCGGCCTCCCGAGAGGTGCGCCTGCGACAGGCGCTCGGCCACCGCCGGCGCCCGCCGGAGCAGCCGGGCCACGGTGGCCACGGCCGCCGCAGACTCGCCACCGGCCACCGTGGCGCCGGCCAGCGTCACTCCGGACAGCACCGGCAGGTCGAGCATGGCGCCCGCCGGGTCGAGCTCGAGCAGACGCCCCGCGCCGTCCACCGGCCGGAGCGTGCCCGCGGCCACCAGCGCCACCGGCTCGTCCTCCCGCACCTCCAGCGTCACGGTGCCCGGCAGCGTGCGCCGGACCCGGACGTCCGCCACCAGCGGGAGCGTCAGCACGCCGGCGCGCCACGCGTCCGCGTCGTCGAACACGCTCGCGGGCCGGTCGAGCCCGGCGGCCCGAACCACGCTGTACGGCTCCAGGT
>JBKGZE010000226.1:0-4715 GCA_046545735.1 Gemmatimonadota bacterium
CTCGGATCTCGGTTCTCAGGCCTGAGGCTTCCGGATGATCCCGCGGTGCTCGCGGCCGAGCATGACCACGTCGACGGGTGCGTCGAAGCGGATGTGCTTGACGCCGCCGTCGGCCGTCTGGTGGAGCCGGGAAGCGAGCCAGTCCCAGCGGACGAAGCCTTCGCCGCGGTCTTCGTTCACGGTGAAGTAGCCGACGTTGCACGAGGCCAGGTTCTGGAAGAAGTGGGTCCCCTGGGACGGGGTCACGCGCACGCCCCTGATCCCGGCTTCGACGATGGCCACGGCCCCGGAGATGTCCTCCCAGGTGACCGGGATGCCGAGCTCAGGGTGGCTGGAGCCCCAGCGCCCGACGCCGATCAGGATGTACGGTGTCCCCTCGGCGACGAGGCGGCGGTTCAGCCTGCCCACGGCGCGGGCGGTGCTCCGGCTGGCGGCGCGGTCGAAGCAGGAGGGATCGACCATGACGATGTCGTGGACGTTCTCGAACCGGCCGTTCCCGAGGACCCACGGGCTCTCGCAGATGAGAGAGTCCCGGGGCACGTCCCCGATCTCCAGGTCCTCGAGCTCACGACTCGGCGCGAGCGGGCGGAGCTGGAGGAAGCCGAACTCTCGCGGCTCCCCCGGCGCGGGCGACAGATTGACGGCGAACTCGATCTCGACCGGTGAGCTGGTGCCGGCGGCCCCGATCTCCAGCAGCTCCGCCACGATGTCCGGCAGCGGGAAGATCGCGTTCTTGAGGATCGGCGCGAAGGTGACGAGCCGGATGCCGGCGCGGGCGATGCCGTCGTACACGGCGTGGTTCTCGGGGGAGTAGCTGGACGCGAGGGCGCCCAGCACCCCGTGGTCCTCGGCGACGTCGAGGTTGAGCCGAACCAGCCGGTCCTGCAGGGCCACGCTCTCCTCGCGGCCGGCGAGGTGGAGGGCCCAGAACTCGCGCTGCGCGTTCTTGATCATGTCCTCGACGGAGGAGAACTCGACGATGTGGCGCGGGTGGGCGGGCGAGAACCGGAGCGACGGCTCGCCATCGACGACGGTGCGACCGAGCCCCAGCGCCACGGCCACGATCCCTTCTTCCGCCCTGAGCGGGGGCGTCGGGTAGTAGTTGACGGAGCGGGCGACGCCGGCGAAGTCCGGGTAGAAATGCTCGTCGTGGCGTGATCCCACCATCTTCTGGATCACGACTCCCATCTGCTCCTCCTCCAGGCGGTAGGGCGTGGCCCGGAGGAACGCCTTGGTGTGCTGGGAGAAGGTGGAGGCGTAGACCTGCTTGATGGCGTCCACGAGCTGCTCGAGGCGGATCTCCGGGTCGGGGTGGTCGTTCGAGAGCATGCGCGTCTCGAAGATCCCGGCGAACGGCTGGTGCGGCGAGTCCTCCAGCAGGCTGGACGAGCGGACGGCCAGCGGGACGGTCATCATGCGGAGGAACGCCACCAGCTGACGGTTGACGTCCGCGGGGAAGGGCGCCGAGCGGAAGAGGCGGAGGAGCTCCGCGTCGTCGTCCGACCGCAACGAGAGGTCGCGCAGGTCGTTCTCGTCGAGGAACCGCTCGAAGACCTCGGTGCCCAGCACCACGGCCGGCGGGACGCTGATCCGGATTCCGGCGAAGCGGTCCCCGATGCGGGAGCGGTCGAGGAGGCGGATGGCGAAGGCCAGGCCGCGGGCCTTGCCGCCGAGGGAGCCGCCGCCGATCCGGGCGATGCCCATGGTCGGGTCGAACGTGTCCGGGTCGAAGTCGGCGACCGTGCCCCGGTTCCGCTCCCTGCGGAAGTCGTCGATCGCCTGGACCATGTCGCGCCGGACGTGCTCCAGCGAGTCGAAATCACTGATCTTGCGACGGCGCAGCTTGCCCGCGGGCTCGAACTCGGCCCGGGCCCGGAGCCAGCTCGAGAAGTCGTTCCGCATGCCGTGGTAGGCGATGCTCTCCGCCGGCACCGTGCGCAGCCGCTCCACCAGCTCCTTCAGGTTCCTGGCCCGGTCGATCTCCTCGCCCGTGGGGAGGCGGAAGACGAAGTCGCCGAAGAAGAACTCGTCCACCAGCAGCTCGCGGAGCCGACCCAGCATGTCGGGCGACCCCTTGAGCAGGAAGCTCGCGCCCACCTCGCGCGCCAGCCGCTCGTTCTCTGGATAGCTCGACTGGAGGGCGATGGGCACGTCCGGTCGCGCCGACCGGATCTCGGCGGCCAGCCCGATCCCCGCGGCCGGCTCCAGGCGACCCTCGCGGGGGAACTCGATGTCGCTGAAGACGCCCAGTATGTCCTCGCGGTAGCGGCCGATGTAGGCCCGGGCCTCCTCGTAGTCGCTCGCCAGCAGGATCTTCGGCCGGGCCCGCATCCGCAGCAGCTTCTGCGACAGGTTCAGCCCCTCCGAGATGACCTGCTGCGAGTGCTTCATCACCTCCGTGTAGATGACCGGGAGGAAGGACGAGTAGTAGCGGACGTTGTCCTCCACGATCAGGAGCACCGGAACGCCGGCCCGGACGTCGTGCTCGACGTTGAGCTTGTCCTCGATGTACTTGACAATGGCGAGCAGGATGCGGACGTCGCCCTGCCAGAGGAAGAACCGGTCGATGAGGCTGGTGTCGTGGCGTGCCCGGAAGTCCTTGAGCTGCCGGTAGTCGTAGGCGAGGACGGTGAGGGGGAGGGCGATGCCGCGATCCCGGAGCTGCCCGGCCAGCTCCACGGCGTCCATGTCGCCGACGTCGAGGGCGGTGAGGACCAGGTCGAACCGGTTCGGCTCGCTGGCCAGCGCCAGCGCTTCCACGCCGGTGGGGACGTGGGTCAGGCGCGGCGCCTGGCTGAGGTTCACGTCGAGGAACTTCGTCAGGAGCAGCTCGTTGAGCTGCCCGTCCTCGGCCATGATGAACGACTCGTAGAAGCTCGAGACGAAGAGGACGTTGCGGACCTGCTCCCGCATCAGCTCCTGGAAGCCGCCGGCGCCGCTGCCGTGCCATTCGGCGTGCTCGAAAAGGGTGGTGTGACTTCTCACTCGGCCTCGCCGCTCGGAAACGTCCGGCCCGGACCCCCGCCGCGGAGCCCGTGCCCCCCCACCGCTCCTCCGCCTCAGACCATGCCCTGGTCCAGCATGGCGTCGGCCACTTTCAGGAACCCGGCGATGTTCGCCCCGTGCACGTAGTTGCCCGGCGCGCCGAACCGCTCGGCCGCGTCCAGGCAGGTGTCGTGGATGTCCTTCATGATCATTCTGAGCCGGGTATCCACCTCGTCCCGGGTCCAGCCGTAGCGCATGCTGTTCTGCGCCATCTCGAGCCCCGAGACCGCCACGCCGCCCGCGTTGGCGGCCTTCCCGGGGCCGTAGAGGATCCTGGCGTCCACGAACGCTTCCACGCCCTCCGGCACCGTCGGCATGTTGGCTCCCTCGGATACCACGTACACGCCGTTGTTCAACAGGTTCTGGGCGTCGGCCGCGTTGATCTCGTTCTGCGTGGCGCTGGGAAACGCGCAGTCGGCCGGGTGGTCCCACACGGGGTCGTGGTCCCGATCGGCTTCCACCGGCGTGTAGACGGCGTTCGGGTAGGCGTCGACGTACTCGGCGATCCGGCCGCGCCGTCTGTTCTTCAGGTCCATGACGAAGCCGAGCTTCTCGCGGTCGATCCCCTCCTCGTCGTAGATCGAGCCGCTCGAGTCCGACAGGGTGACCACCCGGGCCCCCAGCTCCAGGAGCTTCTCGGTGGTGTACTGGGCGACGTTGCCGGAGCCCGACACCAGGCACGTCCTGCCTTCCAGCGTCTCGCCCCGGGTGGCCAGCATGTTCGCAGCGAAATAGACGGCGCCGTAGCCGGTGGCCTCCGGGCGGATCAGCGAGCCGCCCCAGTTGAGCCCCTTGCCGGTGAGGACGCCCGTGAACTCGTTGGCGATCCGCTTGTACTGCCCGAACAGGTAGCCGACCTCGCGGCCGCCGACGCCGATGTCCCCGGCGGGGATGTCGGTATTGGGACCGATGTGCCGGAAGAGCTCGGTCATGAAGCTCTGGCAGAACCGCATCACCTCCGTGTCGCTCTTCCCCTTCGGGTCGAAGTCGCTGCCGCCCTTGCCGCCGCCCATGGGCAGCGTGGTGAGCGCGTTCTTGAACACCTGCTCGAACGCCAGGAACTTCAGGATCCCCAGGTTCACCGACGGGTGGAAGCGGAGCCCGCCCTTGTAAGGGCCGATGGCGCTGTTCATCTCCACCCGGACCCCGCGGTTGATCTGCGGCTCGCCCTCATCATCGATCCAGGGCACCCGGAACAGGATCACCCGCTCCGGCTCGATGATCCGCTCCAGGATCTTCGCCGCCCGGTACTCCGGGTGCCGGTCCAGGACGAGCTCGATCGATTCCGCCACTTCGTGGACCGCCTGATGGAACTCCGGCTGCGCGGGATCCTTCGCCTTCACGTCGGACATCAGAGCTGACAGGTAATCCGTCATCGGATCGTTCCTTTCACGGCCGCCGTGGGGGGACCGGCCGCGGGTGCAGGGGAGTCGACCGAGGGCCGCCGGGCGGGCTGTGAGCACCCGCAGGTGCGGGT
Source organism: Gemmatimonadota bacterium (assembly GCA_046545735.1). Taxonomy (GTDB): domain Bacteria; phylum Gemmatimonadota; class Gemmatimonadetes; order Longimicrobiales; family RSA9; genus JAWVYT01. The sequence goes on from JBKGZE010000226.1 coordinate 4,523, forward strand.
ATTGTGCCCCAGCGGCGGCGTTCGGCGCAAGTGGCCGCGATGCCGGCGAGCGGGCGGCCGCCGGCCTCGCCGGGGGATGGGCTCATGAGCGTTCGGCAGACGGTGGCGTATGCACGTTCAGCGGCGCGGTAGCGCTGGCCGCGGGGGTGGCGCTGGTCTATCTGCCGTCCGGCGGCGTCAGCGGCCGCTAGCC
>JBKGZE010000227.1:0-4700 GCA_046545735.1 Gemmatimonadota bacterium
CGGCTCGAGCACGTGGACGGCGCCGGTGACGAGGACGCGTTCCGGGTCGCGACGGCCCGCCGGGCCGTGGCCCTCGCCCGGTCCGGCGAGGTGGCGGTGCTGCTGAAAGGGTGGCTGCGAACGGACCAGCTGCTCCGGGCCGCGCTGGACCGGGAGACGGGGCTGGGCACGGGTCGGCTCCTCTCCGACGTCCTCCTCTACGAGGACACCCTTGCCGGCGAGACCCGCCTGGTCGGCATCACCGACGGCGGCATCAATCCCGCGCCCGACCCGGCAGCGCTGATCCAGATCGTGGGGAACGCGGTGGACGTGTTCCGCGCCCTCGGGTTCGAGCGGCCCCGGGTCGCGCTGCTGAGCGCCACGGAAGCGGTGAGCGAGGCGGTCGCCTCGACGGTCGCGGCCCGGGCCGTCGCCGAATGGGCGGCGTCGGAGCTGCCGGCCGCGGACGTGGACGGCCCGCTGGCGCTGGACAACGCGCTGCTGGAGTCCGCCGCCCGGGAGAAAGGGATCGGCGGGCCGGTGGCGGGCCGCGCCGACATCATGGTGGCCCCGTCGATCGAGGCCGGGAACATCCTCGGCAAGGGAGTGAAGTACCTCGGCGGCTCCATCACCGCCCACGTGGTGGTCGGCGCCGCCGTCCCGATCCTGATCCCGTCGCGGGTCGAGAGCGCCGTGGACAAGCTCCACTCCATCGCTCTCGGCGTTCTCCTGGCCCGCGAGCGGAGCTCGGCCGCGGCCCGCTGACGACCTGAGCGTGACGGATCCCCGGATCTCTGTCCCGACCCCGACCCTCGACCCCGACCCTCGATGCTGATCCTGGCCCTGAACCCCGGCTCCACGTCCACCAAGCTGGCCCTCTACCAGGGCGATACGCCCCGGCTGGAGGCCACCCTCCCGCTCTCGGACGCGGAGCTGGAGGAGTTCCGGACGCGTCCGATCCTGGACCAGCTCGACTTCCGCCTCGCGGACGTGATCGCGATCCTGCACGAACACGGGGTGGAGGCCGTGGACCTGGACGCGGCCGTCGGCCGGGGCGGGCTGCTCCGGCCGCTGGAGAGCGGCACGTATCGCGTGACCGACGCCATGCTGGACGAGCTGCGCCGGGCGCCCAGGGGCGAGCACGCGTCCAATCTCGGCGCCTTCCTGGCCCGGCGGCTAGCGGATCCCGCCGGCGGCCCCGCCTTCATCGTGGATCCCGTGAGCGTGGACGAGTGGGACGACGTCGCGCGGCTATCGGGGCTGGCCGGCCTCGACCGGCCGTGCCTGTCGCACGCGCTGAACACCAAGGCGGTGGCCCGGCGCTTCGCCGCCGAGGCGGGCCGTCCCTACCGCGAGCTGCGGCTGGTGGTGGCGCACCTGGGGAGCGGCGTCAGCGTCTCGGCGCACCGCGAGGGGCGGATGGTGGACGTGAACAACGCCCGGGAGGAGGGGCCGTTCTCCACGGAGCGGGCGGGCAGCGTGCCCGTGATGTCGCTGGTGGAGCGGGTCATCGCCGAGGGCTGGACGAAGGCCGACGCCGACCGTCGCCTCTTCCGCGAGGGCGGCCTGGTGTCCTACCTGGGGACCCGGGACCTGGAGGAGGTCGAGCGCCGGATCGATGCCGGGGACGCCGATGCCCGGTGGGCGTTCGACGCCATGGCCTACCAGGTCCGGAAGGAGGTCGGCGCCATGGCCGCCGTGCTCGACGGCCGCGTCGACGCTCTGCTCCTCACGGGCGGCATGGCCTGGAGCGAGCGGCTGGTGGCCGCGCTGGAGTCCGGCCTCTCGTGGATCGCCCCCGTCCGTGTCTACCCGGGCGAGGACGAGCTGCGGTCGCTGGCTGAAGGGGCGCTCCGGGTCCTGCGAGGCGAGGAGTCGTCCCGGGAGTACTGACGGCGCCGTCGAGCCCGACGCCGCGCGTCGGCGGGCCCGATCAGGCCGGGGCCACGCTGCCCAGCAGCCACTCCGCGCCGCTGTCGAAGGCCCGCTCGTTGGCCTCGACGGTCCTGGGCGGAACCGTCCGGCGAATGGCCTCGAGCCAGTGCTCCCGACCGATGTCCAGGTAGCTGGACAGCGCGCCCAGCAGGACCGTGCTGGCCAGCCGGGCGTTCCCGAGCTCCTCCGCCAGACGGAGCGCGGGGAACACGAGTACCGAGACGCCGCGGCCGCTGGCGCGCTCTTCGAGGTCGCCCGGGTACGCCGCCGCCTTCAGCACCTCGATGGACGGGGCGATCTTCTGGTCGTTCACGACGGCGATGCCCCCCTCCCGGACCAGCCCCACGTGGCGCGCGGCTTCCAGCCGCTCGAAGGCCACCAGGAAGTCGGCCTCGCCCTCGGGGACGGCCGAGGAGAGGACCTCGTGGCCGAACCGCACGGTGGTGACCACGGTCCCGCCGCGCTGCGACATCCCGTGGACCTCGGACGTCACGACGTCGTAGCCGGCGAGCCCGGCGGCGGTGGCCACCACGCGGGTGGCGAGGACCGATCCCTGCCCGCCGACGCCGGCCAGGACGATGTTGGTGGTTTCGCGGGTCATCGGGCCGCTCCCATCTTCTTGAGGTAGCCGGCCGCGAGCTCGGCCGCGCGGCGGCCGGTGGCCACGGCCTGCGTCACCGTCCCCTGGTTGAAGGCCGCGTCGCCGCAAGCGAACACGCCGGGTCGGGACGTGGCGCCGGCGAAGTTGACATCCACCTGCCCGGTGAACGCGACGCCGGACCCGTCCAGGAACCCGAGCTCGCTCACCTCACCCGTGGCCAGGATGATGGCGTCGAACGGCTGCGTCTCCTCGCTCTCCGGCACCGGGACCGGGCGCCGGCGACCGGACGGGTCGGGCTCGCCCTGCTCCATGGCGATGTGCTCGAGCGCCGTCATCCGCCCCGCCTCGCCCAGGATGCGCACCGGGTTCCGCTGGAACCGGAAGGTGACGCCCTCCTCCCGCGCTTCCTCGACCTCGCCGGGGATGGCGGGCATCTCCTCGCGGGTGCGCCGGTACAGCACCTCCACGGACGCACCCAGGCGACGGGCGGCGCGGGCGCAGTCGATGGCGGTGTTCCCGCCCCCGATCACGGCCACCTTCCGGCCCACGTCGACGTCGTCGCCGCGGTTGAACCGGCGGAGGAAGCTCAGGCCGTTGTAGACGGCGCCGCCGGCCGCGTCGGCGCCTTCGAGCGGCACCACGCGGGCCGCGTGATTGCCCACGGCGATGACCACCGCGTCGTGCTCGTCCTCCAGCTCGCGGAGCGTGAGGTCGCGGCCGATGCGAACGTTGCACCGGAACTCCACACCGATGGCCTCCCACCGCGCCAGCTCCCCGTCCAGGATCTCGCGGTCGAGCCGGAACGGCGGGATCCCGGTGCGCAGCATCCCGCCCGGCGCCTCGTCCGCCTCGAACACCGTCACCCGTGCGCCGGCGCGTCGGAGCCGCCACGCCGCCGAGAGCCCTGCGGGCCCGGAGCCGATCACCGCCACCGAGCGGCCGAGCTCCTCGGCCGGCGCGAGCGAGGCCGGATCGAGGTGCTCGATGGCCCAGTCGCCGAGGAACCGCTCCACGGCCCGGACGGAGATCTTCTCGCCGTCCGGGAACCGCTCGAGCAGCGCGGGGTGCCGCTCGAGGTAGGTGGCCGCCTGCGGGAATCCGAGGGCGTTCACGTCGTGGTCGCACGGGTGCGGGCAGACGCGCGCGCTGACCGCCGGCATCGGGTTGGAGCGGAGGACCACGTCCAGCGCCTCGGCCGTCCGGCCCTGGTCGACCAGCTCCAGCATGAGCGACACGTCGATCCCGGCGTTGCAGTCTGCGCACACCTGCTGGCACTGGGTGCAGCCGTTGCAGAGCAGGTGGTTGACCCGAAGCCGGCCGTCCGACTCCTCGATGGCCGGGCAGCCCAGCCGGGTGCACGCGTGGCAGTCGGTGCACTGGTCCGGGTCGATGGTCACGGCATCGCCGAACGTGATCTTCTCCTTCAGCACGCACGGCTTCTCGGCGATCACCACGGTCGGGTGCTCGGCCCGGGTCGCTTCGTCCAGCGTGCGCCAGGCCGACAGCAGGTCGTACGGGTCGAGCGGGCGGACGTCCTCCACGCCCACGGCCCGGGCGACGGCGCCGATATCGATCCGTGGCGCTTGCCGGTGGTCCAGCGTCGAGCCGGTCCCCGGGTGCTCCTGGTGCCCCGTCATGGCCGTGGTGCGGTTGTCGAGGACCACCACCGTCCCCGCGCCGCCGTTGTAGACCATGTCCATGAGGCCGGTCACGCCGGAGTGGTAGAAGGTGGAGTCGCCGATCACGCTGACCAGCCGCTTCCGCTCCGATTCCGGCAGAACCTTCTCCATCCCGTGCGCCATCCCGATGGACGCGCCCATGTTCATGGTGGTGTCCATGGCGTCGAGGGGCGGGAGCGCGCCCAGCGTGTAGCACCCGATGTCGCCGTGTACGATGGCGTCCATCCGGCCCAGGGCGTGGAACGCGCCCCGGTGGCTGCACCCCGGACACAGGGCCGGCGGCCGGCCGGGGAGCGGCGCCTCCGCCGCGCGGTCGGTCGCGTCGTCGTCGCCTGGACCGGGGTCCCGGACCGGGAGCGAGCGCCCGGGCCGGACGGCCTCCCGGAGCAGCCGGACGGAGAGCTCGCCGTACCGGGGCCAGGTGCGGGGCGCCACGTCGATGCCCAGCGCCTGGATCCGCTCCTCCAGGTACGGCTCCAGCTCCTCGACCACGAAGATCGTGCGCC
>JBKGZE010000228.1:0-4689 GCA_046545735.1 Gemmatimonadota bacterium
GGCCTGGATCGCCGCCGCCGGCCTCCTGGGGGGCGGGCTCGTCCTGGGATGGCTGATCGCCCGCCGGTTCCGGCGCCACGCCAGGAACGAAGGGGAACAGCGCCACCGCTGAGCCCCGCTCGCCTCGCCGGCCCCCCTCGCGTCCCCGTGCGCCCGCGCCGCCGTGCGCCCGTGCGCCCGCGGCGCGCCCGCACTCCCGAGCCGCCGTGCTTGCCGTTATCTTGCATGGCTGTTGTCCCCTTGATCCGAAGAGCCACGTGCGCATCGACCATATCCGCAACTTCTGCATCGTCGCCCACATCGACCACGGCAAGTCGACGCTGGCCGATCGGCTGCTCGAGGCCACCCATACCCTCGACAAGCGGGAGATGCGGGAGCAGGTGCTCGACTCGAACGAGCTGGAGCGGGAGCGTGGCATCACCATCAAGCTGCACGCGATCCGGATGGACTATCGCGCGCAGGATGGCCGGCAGTACGAGTTCAACCTGATCGACACGCCCGGGCACGTGGACTTCACCTACGAGGTGAGCCGGAGCCTGGCGGCGTGCGAGGGGGCGGTGCTGGTGGTGGACGCCGCGCAGGGGATCCAGGCGCAGACGCTGTCGAACCTGTTCCTGGCCATGGACGCGGGCCTCGAGATCATCCCGGTGCTGAACAAGATCGACCTGCCGGGCGCGGAGCCGGAGCGGCGGCGGGATGAGCTGGTGGACCTGCTGGGGTGCGAGCCGGAGGAGGTCCTGCTGGTGAGCGCGAAGGAGGGAACGGGCGTGGACGCGCTGCTCGAGCGGATCGTGGAAGCCGTGCCACCGCCCGAGGGAGATCCCGACGCGCCGCTGCGGGCGCTGATCTTCGACTCGTTCTACGACCAGTACCAGGGCGCCATTCCGAGCATCCGGGTGGTGGACGGGAAAGTGCGCGCGGGGATGCGGATCGAGTTCGGCGCGACGGACGCCGAGTACGAGGTGGACGAGGTCGGGTTCATGCGCCTGGGCCGGGTGAAGCAGAAGGAGCTGCTGCCCGGGCAGGTGGGCTACGTGATCGCCGCCATCAAGCGGGTGAGCCATACCCGGGTCGGAGACACGGTGCTGGACGCGGAGCGCCGGGCCACGCAGCTGCTCCCGGGCTACCAGGACGTCAAGCCCATGGTCTTCAGCGGGCTCTACCCCACCGACGCCGACGACTATGAGGAGCTCCGGGACGCCCTCGAGCGGCTCCGGCTCAACGATGCCAGTCTGCACTACGAGCCCGAGACCTCGACGGCGCTCGGCTTCGGGTTCCGCTGCGGCTTCCTGGGGCTGCTCCACATGGAGATCATCCAGGAGCGGCTCGAGCGCGAGTTCGACCTCGACCTGATCACCACGGTCCCTAACGTGGAGTACCACGTGGTGATGACCGACGGCTCCACGAAGATGATCGAGAACCCCACGGCCATGCCGGACCGGGGCCGGATCGATCGGATCGAGGAGCCCTACGTGAAGGCCCGGATCATGTGCCCCAGCGAGTACATCGGGAACGTCCAGAAGCTGGTCCACGACCGGCGGGGCGAGTACGTCCACATGCATTACCTCGATCCAAACCGGGTCGAGTTCCTCTACGAGATCCCGCTGGCCGAGGTGGTTCTCGACTTCTACGACAAGCTCAAGGGCGGGACGCGGGGCTACGCGTCGCTGGACTGGGAGTTCGTCGACTACCGCGAGAGCGACCTGGTCAAGCTGGACATGCTGATCAACGGCGACCCCATCGACGCGTTCAGCGTGATCATCCACGAGGACAAGGCGTACGAGTACGGCCGCGAGATGGCGAGCAAGCTGAAGGAGCTGATCCCGCGTCAGCAGTTCCAGGTGGCCATCCAGGCGGCGATCGGGAACAAGGTGATCGCCCGGACCAACGTGAAGGCGCTGAAGAAGGACGTGACCGCCAAGTGCTACGGCGGCGACATCACCCGGAAGCGGAAGCTGCTGGAGAAGCAGAAGGAAGGGAAGCGGCGGATGAAGCAGGTCGGGACGGTCGAGATCCCGCAGGAGGCTTTCCTGGCGGTGCTCGACGTGGGCGAGTGAGCGTGCGGGTCGCCGTCATCCTCTCCACGTACAACAACCCGGAGTGGCTGCGGAAGACGCTCTGGGGCTACGCCCGCCAGCGCTACCCCGATTTCGAGGTACTGGTGGCCGACGACGGCTCCGGCTCCGAGACCCGCGGCGTGATCGAGGAGGCGTGGGCCCGCTACCCCCGGCTCGAGCTCCGGCACGTCTGGCACCGCGACACCGGCTACCGCAAGTGCGTCATCCTGAACCGCGCCACGGTGGCGGCGAGCGCCGAATACCTCATCTTCAGTGACGGCGACTGCATCCCTCGCGCCGATTTCGTCGCGACGCACGCCCGGCTCGCTGCACCCGGCACCTTCCTGTCCGGGGGCGCCGTACGCCTGCCGGCGCCGGTGAGCGCGGTCATCACGGAGGCGGATGTGGCCGCCGGTCGCGTGTTCGATGCCGACTGGCTGGCGGCGCGGGGCTTCGAAGCCGGGCGGCACCGGCTCCGGCTGCTGGAAGGCTCGGCGCTGCCCACGGTGCTCGACGCCCTGAGCCCCACGCGCGCCACCTGGAACGGCAACAACGCGTCGACCTGGCGCCGCGTGGTGATCCGGGCGAACGGCTTCGAGCACGAGCTGGGGTACGGCGGCCAGGACCGCGAGTTCGGCGAACGGCTGGCGAACCTGGGCGTGATGGGCAAGCTTGTGCGATACCGGGCGGTGACGGTCCACCTGGATCACGGACGACCCTACAAGACGGAGGCATCGATCCGCCGGAACCGCGAGCTGCGTCGACGGGCGCGCTCGGCAGGGGTGGTGCGGGCACGGTGCGGAATCGACGAATTGGAGGCGGAGGCGGACGCGTTCGTCGCGTCGTCGCCGGGAACGGAAGGGACGGCATGAACGACCACAGACGCAAGCGCTGGATTGTGGGCGTGGACCTCGGCGGCACCAACATCGTGGTGGGGGTGCTGGCGGTGGACGGCGGGAACGGCGATGTCCTGGCGCTGGAGACCCGGCCCACCGAGTCCTCGAAAGGGGCCAAGTACGTGGTGGATCGCATCGTCCACATGGTGGAAACCGCCATCCAGACGGTGGCCGCCGAGCACGGCGGCTCGAAGGACGATTTCGCCGGGATCGGGATCGGCTCGCCGGGCCCGCTGGACCGGAAGACCGGCACCATCATCAACACGCCGAACCTGGGCTGGCGCAACTTCCCGCTCCGCGACCTCATCTCCAACGCCGTCGGGCTCCCCGCCGCCCTCGACAACGACGCCAACTGCGCCACCTACGGCGAGTGGTGGCTCGGGGCCGGGAAGAACGTGGACCACCTGGTGGGGTTCACGCTCGGCACCGGGATCGGCGGCGGCATCGTGCTCAACGGGCGGATCTTCCACGGCGTGAACGACGTGGCCGGCGAGCTGGGGCACATGACCATCGACAGCACCGGCCGCAGGTGCAACTGCGGCAACTACGGCTGCCTCGAGGCGTACGCGTCGGGCCCCGCCATCGCGCTCCGGGCCGTGGAGGGGATCGAGGCGGGGGCCGAGAGCGTGCTCCCGGACCTGGTCAACGGCCGTCTCGAGGACCTGACCGCCGCCACGGTCTACGAGGGGGCCGTGGTGGGGGACGCGTACGCGAACGAGGTCATGGCCGAGACGGCCAGGTTCCTGGGCACGGGGATCGCCAACATCATCAACATCCTCAACCCCGCCATGGTCGTGATCGCCGGGGGCGTGACCCGGGCCGGCGACCACCTGTTCGTCCCGCTCCGGGCCGAGGTCCGGCGTCGCGCCTTCAAGAGCGCGCAGGAGGCGTGCAGGATCGTGCCCGCCCAGCTCATGGGCACCGCCGGCGTGATCGGCGCCGTCGCCATGTTCAAGACGGAAGTGCTGGACGCCCGGTCGGGGTGAGCGCGTGCGCGTAGGCGTCCTGGGCACCCTGGTCTGGGACACCATCGACCACCCCGATGGCGAGCGCATCCAGCGCTGGGGCGGGATCGCCTACTCCCTGGCCGCGGCCGCTGCGGCGATCCGGCCCGGGTGGACGATCCGTCCCATCATCCGGCTGGGCCGTGACCTGGCGGTGGAGGCCGCCGCGTTCCTGGATACGCTCCCCGGCCTCGAGCGCCCGGGCGGCGTGGTCGTCGTCGACGAGCCGAACAACCGGGTCCACCTCCGCTACCGGGACCGGCACCACCGCGACGAAATCCTCACGGGCGGTGTGGGGACGTGGGCCGGCTCCGAGCTCGAGCCGCTCCTCCATGGCCTCGACGCCCTCTACGTGAACATGATCTCCGGGTTCGAGCTGTCGCTCCACACCGTGGGACGACTGCGGCGCGCCGTTCCGGGGCTCCGGTACGTGGACCTCCACTCCCTCCTCCTCGGTGTGGCGCCGGACGGCACCCGCGTGCCCCGGCGCCTGCCGCGGCGGGAGACGTGGCTGAGCGCGTTCGACGTGGTGCAGGCGAACACCCGTGAGCTCTCGCTCCTGGCCGGCGACGACGCTCCCGAAGCGGTGGCGCGGGAAGCGGTCCGGGCCGGGCTCGGCGCCTTCCTGGTCACCGACGGCCCGGCCGGGGCCCGCTGGTACGCCGCCCCTGCCGCCGTCGCGCCCGGCGCCGGCGCGGGCAGGGCCAGCTGCTCGAGATCTCCGCCCAGGAG
>JBKGZE010000229.1:0-4675 GCA_046545735.1 Gemmatimonadota bacterium
CTGGACATGCTGTCGGCGTACTCGGCGGTCAACCAGGGGCACGCGCATCCGAAGATCGTGCAGGCGCTGATCGACCAGGCGAAGCGGCTCCCGCTGACTTCGCGGGCGTTCCACAACGACCGGATGGGGCCGTTCCTCAAGAAGCTCTGCGAGGTGGCGGGCTACGAGCAGGCCCTCCCCATGAACACGGGCGCCGAGGCGGTGGAGACGGCCATCAAAGCGGTCCGGAAGTGGAGCTACGAGAAGAAGGGGGTCCCGGAGGACCGGGCGGAGATCATCGTCTTCAGCGGCAACTTCCACGGCCGCACCACCACGGTGATCAGCTTCTCGTCCGACGAGCTCTACAAGAAGAACTTCGGCCCGCTGACACCCGGGTTCACGATCCTGCCGTACGGCGACCTGGACGCGGTCCGCGAGGCGATGAGCCAGAACGTGGCCGGGATCCTGGTGGAGCCGATCCAGGGTGAGGCCGGCGTGGTCGTCCCGCCGGAGGGCTTCCTCCAGGGGCTGCGGGAGCTGTGCGACGAGCACGGCGCGGCGCTCATCGCCGACGAGATCCAGACCGGGCTGGCCCGCACCGGGCGCCTCTTCGCCTCGGACTGGGACGGCGTGCGGCCCGATGTCGTCATCGTCGGGAAGGCCCTGGGCGGCGGGGTCTACCCCGTCTCGGCCATGCTCGCCGACCGGGAAATCATGGACGTCTTCACGCCCGGCACCCACGGCTCGACCTTCGGCGGGAACCCGACGGGCGCCGCGGTGGGGATCGCCGCCCTCGAGGTCATGGAGGAGGAGAAGCTGGCCGAGCGAGCGGACGAGCTCGGCCAGTGGTTCATGGACGAGCTGCGGAGCATCGACTCACCGGTGATCCAGGAGGTCCGCGGCCGCGGCCTCCTCATCGGCGTGGTCCTGAACACCGCGGCCCGACCCTACTGCGAGGCGCTCCAGGAGCGCGGCATGCTCGCCAAGGAGACCCACGAGAACGTGGTCAGGTTCGCGCCGCCGCTCATCATCGAGAAGGAAGAGCTGGAGGCGGTGCTTCCCGCCATACGGGAGGTGCTGAGCAAGGAGCCCGCGGCGGTCTCCGCCTGACGGCCGCCAGCGCGGGGGAGACCCTCTCCCCCGCGCTTTTTTTGCCGCACAACAGATGGTCACGATCGTGTCACGCACACAACACGAAGGCGTAACGTGAGCGCCCACAGACCGCCGCCCCGGCCGCAGGCCGCGGTGCGGGACTGGTTCGAGAGCCCATGGGGCCGGGCCCTGACCGTCGCCCTGCTGCTCTACTTCTTCCTCGTAGGGGTGAACGGGCTGGGCGGCGGCTTCAAGCTGCTGGGCCAGGAGTACCTGGACACGTTTTTCGCCGCCACGGCCAACCCGTTCATCGGGCTGATGGTCGGGATCCTGGCGACGACGCTCGTCCAGAGCTCATCGGTCACCACCGCCCTCATCGTGGGGCTGGTGGCGGCGCCGGAGAACCCGCTGCCGGTGGCGAACGCGGTGCCCATGGTCATGGGCGCGAACATCGGCACCACGGTGACGAACACCATCGCGTCCATGGCGCACATCGGCTGGAAGCAGGAGTTCCGGCGTGCGTTCGCGGTGGCCACCTGCCACGACTTCTTCAACTACCTGGCCGTGCTGATCCTGCTCCCGCTGGAGCTGTTGACCGGCTTCCTCGAGCGAACGGCCAAGTTCCTGACGGGGCTCCTGGGCGAGTTCAGCGGGGCCGATTACGAGAGCCCCATCAAGGAGGCGATCGAGGCGGGCGGACGGCCGATCCAGGAGCTGGTCAACGCCGTCAGCCCCACGGACGGCTGGGCCGCCACCATCTACATCCTGGTGAGTGCCGGGATCATCTTCTTCAGCCTGATGGCCATCGTGAAGGTCATGCGATCGGCCATGGCCACGCGGGTGGAGAAGCTGGTGTCCCGGGCCTTCGAGAACAACGTGGTGATCGCCATGCTCGTGGGTGTGATCGCCACCGTCATGGTCCAGTCCAGCTCCATCACCACGTCGCTGCTCGTGCCGCTGGCGGGGGCCGGCATCCTCACGCTGCCGCAGGCGTTCCCCATCACCCTGGGCGCCAACATCGGGACCACCATCACGGCGCTGCTCGCGGCCATGGCGGCCACGGGCGAGCACGCGGCCGCGGGGCTGACCATCGCCCTCGTACACTTGCTCTTCAACCTGTCAGGGATCCTCCTCATCTACCCGGTGGAGGGGATCAGGAACATCCCGCTGAACGCAGCCCGGAAGCTGGCGGACCTGGCCACCAGCTCCAAGACGCTGGCCATCCTGTACGTACTCCTCCTCTTTTACGGGATCCCGGCCCTCTTCGCCGTCTTCGGCCACGTCTTCGGATAATCGGATAGGAGAATACCCATGCTGCGCGAACTGCTCGACCTGTTCCGATCCAACGACGCCATCGCCCAGATGGGCGCCGAGTTCCAGCACATGATGGAGCTGGCGGTCGACCTCACCATCGACGTCGGCCGCTACTTCTTCGAGGCCCCGCCCACGCCCGAGGAGCGCACCGCAGTCTCGAAACGGGACGTGGAGCTGAACAAGCTGGAGCGGCGAATCCGCAAGCAGGTGATCACGCACCTGACCGTAGGCGAGGACACCGCCCGCGATGCCCCGTACTGCCTGCTCCTCATGAGCCTGGTCAAGGACGTGGAGCGGATCGGCGACTACTGCAAGAACATCGTCGAAGTCCACGACGAGGGCGGCGCCCCGATCCCCGACGACGAGAACGGGGCGGAGCTGCGGGAGATCCGGGCCGAGGTCGAGGTGTTCCTCTCCGCCGCCGGCGACGTATTCAAGACCACGGACACCGAGGCGGCCATGGACCTGATGCGGCGCGGGCGGGAGGTGAACCGCCGGTGCGACATGCTCGTGTCCCGCGTCGCCCGGAGCGACTACGACGCCGCCACTACCACCACCCTGGTCCTCGGCGCCCGCTACTACAAGCGGATCCAATCGCACCTGCTCAACGTCGTCTCCGGCGTGATCATGCCGCTCCACAAGCTGGACTACTACGACGAGCGGCTCCTCCCGGGTGGCGAGTACCACGACGACGAGGACGACTAGACTCGCCACGCCCCGCGGACGCGCGGGGTCGAGGCGGGCCTCGCAACCCGCGAAGCCCGCCTCCCCCGGTACTACCACCCCCTCGGCACGATCCCCAGGCCCCGTCAGAACCCGGCCGGCCGCCGCGCCCGCGCCCGGCCGGTTCCGCGGACGCTCAGACGTCGAAGTACAGCCCCACCTCGTACGGATGCGGACGGGCCCGCACCTCCCGGACCTCCTTGTCCCGCTTGGTCCGGATCCAGCGCTCGATCAGCTCCGCGCTGAAGACGTCGCCCTCCGTGAGGAAGGCGTGGTCCGCCTCGAGCGCGTCCAGCGCCTCGCCCAGGCTGGTGGGCAGCTGCCCGATGTCCGCCGTCTCCTCCGGCGGGAGTGAGAAGACGTCCTGGTCGATCGGGCCGAACCCGTGCTCGGTGGGATCGATCTTCCGACGGATCCCGTCCACGCCCGCCATGAGCTGCGCGGCCATGGACAGGTAGATGTTCCCGGTCGCGTCCGGCGGCCGGAACTCCATCCGCACCGTGTCGGGCTGGGTGGCGTACTTCGGGATCCGGACCGCGGCACTGCGGTTGGCCAGCGAGAAGAAGGTCCGGACCGGCGCCTCGAATCCCGGCACCAGCCGACGGTAGGAGTTGGTGCTCGGGTTCGTCAGTCCCAGGAGCGCCGGGGCGTGCAGGAGCAGCCCGCCGATGTACCAGCGCGCCGTCTCGCTCAGCAGCCCGTAGCCCTCCGGGTCGTAGAAGAGGTTGTCGTCGCCCCGGACGAGCTGCTGGTGGAAGTGCATCCCGCTGCCCGCCTCCCCGAAGAGCGGCTTCGGCATGAACGTCGCCGTCTGCCGCCTCTGGAACGCGGCCATCTTGGACACGTACTTCACCATCATCCCCATGTCCCCCGCAGCCACGATCCCCGCCAGCGGGATCTCGAGCTCCACCTGTCCGGGCCCGCCCACCTCGTGATGGTGGTAGTACACGGGCACGTTCATCGACTCGAGGTGGAGACAGACCTCCGACCGGTAGTTGAACAGACGGTCCTTGGGCCCGATGGCGTGATAGCCGCCCCCCACCGGGATGACGTGGCCGTGCCCGCCCTCCGCCTGCGACCACTCGGCTTCCGCCGAATCCACCCGGTACGACGCGCGGTTCACACCGTTGTCCACGTGCACGTCATCGAACACGTAGAACTCGAACTCGGGGCCCCAGAGACTCGAGGCGCCATCGACCTGCCCCGCCAAAAACGCCTCCGCCCGCGCCGCCGTGTTCCGCGGATCGTGAGGGAACGGCGCCTTCGTGTCCGCCTCCATGGCGTAGCAGATGAAGCTGAGGCAGGGCTCGTCCCAGAACGGGTCCATGGACCCGGTCGTCAGGTCCGGCTCCAGGACCATGTCCCCCGACGCCACGCCGCGGAACCCGACGCTCGAACCGTCGAACCCGACTCCCGCTTCCATGACGTCTTCCGTGAACTGCCGGGCCGGAAGCGTGACGTGGTGCCAGCGCCCCCAGAGATCGATGAACTTGAGGTCCACCATCCGGACCCCCGCGCTCTCCATATGCCGGCGTACTTCGTCGAATTCCTTGAACATCTCCTCTAT
>JBKGZE010000230.1:0-4671 GCA_046545735.1 Gemmatimonadota bacterium
GCTGCGACCACCGCGTGATCGACGGCGCGCAGGGCTCGCGCTTCCTCCAGACGCTGGTCGGGATCCTCGAGGAGCCGCTCGCGGCGCTGGTGTGATCGCGGCGGGCGCGCGGTGAGCGCTCACCCCGGTTCCACCACCTCCCACGCCGCGGTCAGCACGAAGGCCGTGGGGAGCGCCAGCGCGAAGAAGATCGCGTCCTCCACCGTGGGCAGGGCGATGAGCGAGGCCGCTGCGCCCGGCGGTACTCCCCGCTCGACGAGCATCCCCCACTTGAGGAACCCGCCGCCCACGGCCGTGGGCGAGACGGAAGCGCCGAGGTCCACCGCCAGCGTCATCCGGAACGCTTCGAGCCCGCCGACCCGGTAGCCGAGGAACCGTGTCCAGATCAGGAGGCGAAGCGTGTTGGTCAGCCAGGGTACGAGGGCGAGCCCGAGGGCCAGGAGCAGCCACGTGCGGGGGAACGCGCCGAGAGAGGTGAGGACGTCCCGGTCCGTCGCCAGGTAGGTGAAGACCAGGTTGCCCAGTACCCCGAGCGGCACCACCACCAGGGCGACCTGGAACACTGCGCGGAGGTCGAAGGAGGTCGCGCCCTGGCCGTCCGCCGCGTCGGCGGGCCGGGGTCCGTCGGTGGTTTCAGCGTCCCCGCAGGTCGCCCCGGCCCAATCATCGGCGGGTACGCCGGGCGGGCACGTGTCAGTGGCGACGGCGGAATCCGGAGCGGCGTGTCCGGCGGACTCCGAGGCTGTTGCGGGGCCGCGGGTCGGGTCCGGGCTCACCGGGCTCCTCCGGGGGAGCCAACCGCTTGGTAGAGGCCGAGGAGCGCCTCGAAGGTGCGGTGCCAGGAGAAGTTCTCCTCCACGTGGCGCCGCGCGGCACGCCCCATGGCGCGCAGCCGCTCCCGCTCGGCCTCGAGGGCGCGGATCCCCTGGGCCAGTGCGGCGGGGTCGTCCGGCGGCACCAGCCTGCCGGTCTCCCCTTCCGTCACCCGTTCCGTCATGGCTCCTGACCGCACACCGAGTACCGGCAGCCCGCATGCCTGCGCCTCCACCACCGCGAGCCCGAACGTCTCGAAGGGCATGGCCGAGACGTAGAGGTCGGCGGCGCCGAGCAGTGCCGCGAGCTCGTCGCGGTCCTGGATGAAGGGGAGCACGTGGATCCGCCGGTCTCGGTCGCCGCGCGCCTCGAGGCGCGTCCGGAGCGAGCCGTCGCCCGCCAGCACCAGCACGGCCGGGAAGTCGGTGGGGAGGCGCTCGAACGCGTCCACGACCACGTCGGGCCGCTTCTCGCTGTCCAGCCTGCCGGCGTACACCAGCAGGAGGTCCTCCGGTCGCACACCGTAGCGATCACGAACGGGCGCGGGGTCGTCGGCGGGCCGGAACCGCTCGGTGTCCACGCCGAGTGGCACCCAGTGCGTCTCCGCGACGCCCCGGACCCGGAGGTCGGCCGCCATCACGGCGGAGATGGCCACGGTGGCGTCACAGCGGCCGTAGAGGGCACGGGTGTAGCGGTCGGCCAGGCGGCGGGCGGCCCGGCCCGCGGCGGAGCCCAGGAGCCGGCGGACCCCCGGTTCCACATACGCGCTGCCGAGGTCGGTCATGGAGAAGCCGATGACGGCCGTCGAGTGCTTCCGCCGGTGCCAGAGTGCCGTCCACGGCAGGTTGTAGGTGTCGTGGACCTCGATGACGTCCGGGCGTTCCCGGTCCAGGATCCGCAGGACCTTGTCGGAGCGGAGGAGCAGGCGGTAGTTCGGCGATCGCGGCACGGGCGGCGAGGCGATCCGGTACGTGGTCGAGCGCCCGTCGCGCGTGCGGGCATCCTCGGCGCCGGGAACGATCAGGACGTGGTCGTGCGCCGTGTGGTCGAGGAGGTGGCGTCGCTTGGCGTGCAGATACGTTCGCACGCCGCCGCCCGTGTTCGCATACGACTGTGTCAGGTCGCAGATCTTCACGCCACGTCCCGCTGCACGACCACCGTCTCCCCCCGCTCTAGGACGGCGCGGTAGCCGTCCAGGAGCTGCTCGTTCACGCGATGCCACGACTGTCCCTCGGTCTGCTTGCGCGCCGCCCGGCCCATGGCCGCCCGACGCTCGGGGTCCGCCAGCAGTCGGCCCACCTGCTCGGCGAAGTGGGCAGGATCGTTGGCCCGCGCCACGAGCCCGGAGGCGCCCGGCTCGATCACCGTCTGGGGCCCCCCACGGTCCGAAACCACGGCCGGGACCCCGGAAGCGAGGGCCTCCTGGACCACGTTCCCGAAGGTCTCGGTGGTGGAGGGGAAGACGAAGACGTCCCCGGAAGCGTACCAGCGGGAGAGGGCAGTGCCGCTCTGGTACCCCACGAAGGCTGCGTCCGGGAGCTCGGATTCGAGCCGGCTCCGGAGCGGCCCGTCGCCTACCAGCACCAGCCGGAACGCGTGGCCGGCAGCCTCGAGGCGGCGGACCATGGGCGGCAGGTCGAGCAGGTCCTTCTCCTTCACCAGCCGGCTCACCATCAGGAGGATCGGCGTTTGCTCGTCGGCCCCCACGGCTTCGCGCAGGGAGCGGTCGCGCCGGGCGGGGGAGAAGAGCTCGGTGTCGACGCCGCGGCTCCAGATCCGGACGGGGCCGATCCCCCGCTGGCGCAGCTCAGTGGCGATGGCTTCCGACGGGGTGAAGACCATGCGGCAGGAGCGATAGGCGCGCCGCAGCAGCCACCAGCCGAACCGCTCCACGGAGCGGAACCCGTAGTAGCGGAAGTAGGCCACGAAATGGGTATGGAAGGTGGCGACCAGTGGAATCCCGCGTCGGTTCGCGTAGCGGCGCGCCCACCCGGCCATGGGCGTGGGGCTGGTCACGTGCACCAGGTCCGGCCGCCAGCCGTCCAGCTCGGCCCCGAGCCCCTGGCCCCAGGGGATGCTGAGCCGGTAGTCGGTGTAGAGGGGGAAGCGCACCGACGGGAGCGTGTGGACCCGGTCGGCCCACGGCAGCTCCGGCGGCGGGGTGAACGGGGAGTAGACCCGGAACTCGATCCCTCGCTCCTCCAGGTCGTCGAACAGGTGTGTCAGCGTGAGAGACACCCCGTCCACCAGGGGGAGCAGGCTCTCCGTAAAAAAGGCTATTCTCATCGAGCTCGTGTATGGTCCACCGCGACCGCCGGATCGTATGACAACAAGACAAACTACGGCGGGAACCGGGCGAGGAACACCGTAACCGGTGGCCGGCCTTGCAAGATGAACTCCGCGGGAACGGATGTTGCCCGCCCGCCCCGCGTGAGCCCGCAATCACCGGTGCGCCGGCGAGTAGATCACCATCGCGGTCACCGCGGCCGCGCTCCGGCTGCTCAACGGGATGGAGTACCGGGTTCCGCTCCAGGAGCTCAGTCTGGACCGGAGTCGCACCCCGCCCGCCCGGCCAGCGGCTCCATCATGGAGGGCGTACAGCGGCGGGAGGCCGCGTGAACCAGCAGGAGGAGTGACCATGGACGACGCACGGAAGCGGGCATTCAGGGACGCGGCGGAGGCTGCCGCCCGCGCCCAGCGCGCCATCCAGCAAGGGATGGAACGGCGCGACCGGGCACGGGACGAAGGCGACCAGGCCGGAGAAGGCGCGGTCCAGGCGGGACCCCGCCGCCAGCCGGCGCCGCCCCTCCCCGAGCAGCACCTGGCGAAACCCGGCGCCGAGCACGAGCTCGAGCCGCGGCCGCGCTACCACGCGCCCGCCTACCGCGGCAGCGGCAAGCTCGACGGGATGGTGGCCCTGATCACCGGCGGCGACTCCGGCATCGGCCGGGCCGTGGCCGTGCTGTTCGCCCGCGAGGGCGCCAACGTGGCCATCACCTACCTCGACGAGCACGAGGACGCCGAGGAGACGCGGCGGGCGGTCGAGAAGGAGGGAGCACGCTGCGTCACCATGGCCGGCGACGTCCGCGACCCCGCCTTCTGCGACGCGGCCGTCGACTACACCCTGTCCGAGCTCGGACGCATCGATGTGCTCGTGAACAACGCGGCGTTTCAGCTGCACGTCCAGCAGCTGGAAGAGCTGACCGACGACCATCTCGAGATGACCCTCCAGACCAACATCCAGGGGTACATCCAGATGGCACGGGCGGCACTTCCCCACCTGCCGCAGGGTGGCAGCATCATCAATACGGGCTCCGAAACCGGCCTCTTCGGACAGCCCATACTGCTCGACTACTCCGCCACAAAAGGCGCCATCCACGCCTTCACCAAGGCGCTGGCCGAGAACGTGGCCAGCCGCGGAATCCGGGTCAACGCCGTCGCGCCCGGGCCCGTATGGACGCCCCTCAATCCCGCCGACCGCCCGGCTGAGGCGGTCCGGGACTTCGGCGGAACCACGTCCATGAAGCGGCCCGCTCAGCCGGAGGAGGTGGCACCCGCCTACGTGTTCCTCGCCGCCCCCTCCTGCGCCTCCTACATCACCGGCGCCATCCTCCCCGTCATGGGTGGACCCACCGGCGGTTGAGCGTCCGCCCCCGCGCCGGGTGATCCCCGCCAGGGTCCACCCGGCGCCTTGGCGGGCAGGGTCAACCCGGCGCGCTGGCCGGTAGGGGTTTGTCGGACAGAAATGTCAGGCTGGGCCCTACATCCCGGTCGTGCCGCGGAGCCTGTCCTCGCGCGCGTATCCGAGCGGCGCCGATCTTGCGACCGGAACGCGCCTCCACCGACCAGGAGGAGGCA
>JBKGZE010000231.1:0-4670 GCA_046545735.1 Gemmatimonadota bacterium
CGGGCACGCCCCAGGCGGCGAGGGCGTCCAGGACCTGGGCCTGAGTGGCGAGGGGGAGGGCGTCTCCGGTGTCCGGGTCCAGCTGGATCTGTAAGCCGAAGAAGCGGAGCGGGCGGCCGGCCGTCACGGCGGGGTCGAGCTGCCGGAGGCTCCCGGCCGCCGCGTTCCGCGGGTTGGCGAAGGTGGGCAGGCCCTCGGCGGTCCGGCGCTCGTTGAGCCGCTCGAACCCGGACAGGCTCATGAAGACCTCACCCCGGATCTCGAATCGGGCCGGGAACGGTACATCCGCGTCCTCGCGCAGCCGGAGCGGGATGTCGCGGATTGTCCGGAGGTTGGGCGTGATGCCCTCGCCCAGGCGTCCGTTTCCGCGGGTCGCGCCGCGGACGAGCACGCCGTCCTGGTAGAGGAGGGAGACGGCGGCGCCGTCGATCTTGAGCTCGGCGACGTAGCCTGCCCCGGTCACTTCGGAGGCGATCCGCGCGTTGCGCCGCTCCCACCCGCGGAGCTCTTCGGCGTCGAACGCGTTGTCAAGCGAGAACATGGGAGCGAGGTGCCGTACCTTATCGAACTGCTCGGACGGTTCGGCGCCGATGCGGAGGGTGGGCGAGTCCGGTGTCGCGAGCTCGGGGTGGGCGGCCTCGAGCTCCTTCAGCTCCCGGATCAGGAGGTCGTACTCGGCGTCCGTGATTTCGGGGCTGTCGAGGACGTAATACCGGTAGTTGGCCGCGTGGAGTCGGCGGCGGAGGTCTTCTGCCCGCCGCTCGAGCTCCGTGCTCGATTCACTCACGCTGTTCTGTGGAAGAGGACTCAGTTGTCGGCCACGTCCGGGTCGTATCGGACGACGCGGTTGCGGCCGGCACCCTTCGCGGAGTATAGCGCCTGGTCGGCGTAGTAGACCAGCCGGTGAGGCCCGTCCGGCCGGTCGTGCGGGCAGGTGGCGACGCCCGCGGAGATGGTCATGGCGATCGGCTCGTGGTCGCCGATGTTGAAGTCGTGGCGCTCGACCGCCTGCCGGACCCGCTCGGCGAACGTGACGCCGGCATCCGGGTCGGAGTCGGGCAGGATCGCCATGAACTCCTCGCCGCCATAGCGTCCGAGGCGGTCGATCTCGCGCGCCGTTGTGCGGAGGATGTCGGCCAGGGCCCTGAGCACGCGGTCGCCGGCCTGGTGGCCGAAGGTGTCGTTCACCTGCTTGAAGTTATCCAGGTCGAACATGACCACGGAGACCGGCTCCCCGGTGCGCTTGGAGCGCTCGAACTCCTCCTCGAGGAGCTCGTGCAGGTGTCGGTGGTTGTACAGCCCGGTCAGCCCGTCGCTGATACTCAGCTTCTCGAGCTCGCGGTTCTTCTCCTCCAGCTCGTCCTGGAGCCGCTTGATCCGCAGCATGGACCGGACACGGGCCTCGAGCTCCGGAAAGTTGATCGGCTTGGTCAGGTAGTCGTCGCCGCCGGCGTCGAGACCCGTGACCAGGTCCTCGGTGGAGTCTCGCGCCGTGACGAAGATGATGGGGATGTACGCCAGCTCCCCCTCCGTCCGGAGCCGGCGGGCCACCTCGTAGCCGTCGAGGTCGGGCATCATGATGTCCAGGAGGATCAGGTCGGGGCACCGGTCCCGGGCCATCTCGATGGCCTGGTCGCCGCGCTCGGCGGTCATGACGTCGTACCCTCGGAACTCCAGACGCGTGGAGATGATCTCGAGGTTGTCCCGGTTGTCGTCGACCACCAGGATGAGGGCGTCTTCCCGGGCGCCGGCGTCACGGGCGACCGCCTTCTCCGGACGGGTCCTGCCGTGGTCGGTCTGGCGGGTAGTATCGGCTTCTTGCATACGCGTGCTGGCTCCACCCGGGAGCGCGGGCCGTGCCAGGCCCCCTCCGGTGTTCGGATCCAATGGACAGGCTTCCGGATGCCCGGTTTGCAGGACCGGTGCCAGCTCTCCGCGCCGCGACAACCCGTTTGCTCGCGATCCGGGCCTGGCGTATGCTTTCGGGGAGGCACCGGTGCGGCCGGATCCGGCACAGCGGTTGCACGGGCCGCTCTCTCCCGGGGAATACGTTCACTTGCGAGAGGATCACCATGTACTACGACGGAGAAAGGGGAGGGCTCAGCTTCCTCGTTGGCATGATCGTGGGGCTCGCGATCGGGGCCGGGCTGGCGCTGCTGCTGGCGCCGCAGAGCGGTCGCCGGACGCGTCGCTACCTGAGCCGCCGTGTGGAGGACGTGGCGGACGAGGCGCTGGACCGCTGGGACGACGTAGCGGACGAGCTGCGTGGCGCGGTCAAGACGAGCCGCAAGCGGCTGAGCCTGTAGGCGAGTGCCGGACTCGCGGAAGAACGGGGACAGCCCCGACGGCGTCATCCGCTCGTACCGGCAGGCGTTCCCGGACGAGCAGCTCGTGGTGGTGAGCAACCGGGAGCCGTACGAGCATCGGTGGGGTGAGGACGTGGGCGAGATCCGCGTGAAGCGGCCGGCGGGCGGGCTCACGTCGGCGCTGGACCCGCTGTTGCGGGCGATCGGCGGGGTGTGGATCGCGTGGGGGAGCGGGGACGCGGACGCGGCGGTGGTGGACGAGGACGACCGGGTACCCGTCCCGCCCGAGAAATCCAGCTACACGCTGCGCCGGATCTGGCTCGATCAGTATGACGTGAACCGGTACTACCTGGGGTTCGCGAACCAGTTCCTGTGGCCGCTGTGCCACTACCGGCCCGCGCTGACCCGGGTGCGGTCCCGCTACTGGGAGCGCTACCGCAGGGTGAACCGCCGGTTCGCGGAAGCGGTCATCGAGGAGACGCGGGGCACGAAGTCGGTGGTCTGGTTCCAGGATTACCACCTGGCGCTCGCGCCTGCGCTGGTCCGCGCGCGCCGCCCGGATCTCAGCCTCGCCCATTTCTGGCACATCCCCTGGCCGCCGCTGGATATCTTCGAGGTGAGCCCGCAGGCGACGGAGCTGATCGGCGGGCTGCTCGCGAACGACCTGCTCGGGTTCCAGCTGCCGGCGGATCGCAGACACTTCCTGGAGTGTGCGCAGGAGCTGTTCGGCGCGGAGGTGGACTGGACGCGGCACACGGCGACCCTCGAGGGGCACACCTGTCACGTGCGCAGCTTCCCCATCTCCATCGACATCGAGACCTTCGAGCGGAACGCCAGGGGACCGGACGCGGACGAGGCGGTTGGCCGTCTGCGGGAGCGCTACTGCCCGCCCCACGGTCAGCTGGCCATCGGGGTCGACCGGATGGACTACTCCAAGGGCCTGCCGGAGAAGCTGAAGGCGTTCGACTTCCTGTGGGAGCGCTATCCCGAGTTCCGCAACCGTCTGACGCTGGTCCAGGTGGGGGTGCCGAGCCGGACCGACATCGAGGCGTACGACGAGTTGACGCAGAAGGTGGAGCGGCTGGTCTGGGAGATCAACGATCGCTACGGCACCCCGGACTGGCAGCCGGTGCACCTCATCAAGCAGTCGCTGCCGGCGGATCGGCTCGCGGTGCTGTACCGGGCCGCCGACGTCTGCGTGGTTTCGTCGCTGCGGGACGGGATGAACCTGGTGGCGAAGGAGTTCGTGGCGTCACAGGTGGACGGGCGCGGGGTCCTCCTGCTCTCGAAGTTCGCCGGCGCGGCCAGCGAGCTGGGGCACGCGATCCAGTTCAACCCGTACGACCCGGAGGACGCCTCGCGTCTGCTCAGGGACGCGTTGGCGCTGCCGGCGGAGAAGCGAACGGAGCAGATCGCGGCGATGCGCAGCCAGCTCCGGAGCATTTACGCGTGGATGTCGGAGATCTTCGCCGAGTGGGGCGGGATCCGGGGCGGCGCGGAGCTGCCGGACGAGCTGGCGCTCGAGATCCCGGCCGACGGGTGACGTGGTCCCGTTCCGGCTGATCCGTGCGAAGCGGGACGGGCACGCGCTGAGCGCGGAGGAGCTGACGGCGTTCTTCGCCGGCTATCAGACCGGGGCCGTCACGGACTACCACATGGCGGCCTTCCTCATGGCCGTCTACTTCCAGGGGCTGAGCCGTACGGAGCTGTCCGCGCTGGTGGACGTGATCATCGGGTCCGGCCGGAGCGTGGCGTTCACGGGCCCGGGCGTACGCGTGGACAAGCACTCCACCGGGGGCGTGGGCGACAAGGTCTCGCTGGTCCTGGCTCCGCTGGTCGCGTCGCTCGGGGTGCAGGTCCCCATGATGAGCGGGCGGGGCCTGGGTCACAGCGGCGGTACCGTGGACAAGCTCGAGTCCATCCCGGGGATGCGGATGGCGTTGTCGCTGGACGCGTTCCGGCAGCAGGTGGAGCGGCTCGGGCTGGCGCTCATCAGCCAGACGCCCGAGATCGCGCCGCTGGACGGCCGGCTCTACGCGCTTCGTGACGTGACCGCCACGGTCGAGAGCATCCCGCTGATCGCATCGAGCATCATGAGCAAGAAGATCGCCGAGGGGATCGACGGCCTGGTGCTGGACATCAAGACGGGCAACGGAGCGTTCCTGCCGGAGGAGGCCCGGGCGCTTGCGCTGGCCGAGACGATGATCGGGATCGGGGAGGAGCACGGGCGGCCTGTGGTCGCCCTGGTGACCGCCATGGACCGGCCGCTCGGCCGTGCGATCGGGAACGCCCTCGAGGTGGTGGAGGCGGTGGAGTCGCTGCGGGGCGGGGGTCCCGCCGACCTGCGGGAGGTCACCCTCGCGC
>JBKGZE010000232.1:0-4661 GCA_046545735.1 Gemmatimonadota bacterium
CACCAGCTCGTACTCGCCTCGCCGGATCCCGTCCAGCCGCGCTCGCCGCTCCGCCCACTCCAGCGTCGAGTTGACCGCCGTCGCCCGGAACCCCACCTCCCCAAGCGCGTCCACCTGGTCCTTCATCAGGCTGATCAGCGGCGAGATCACCAGCACCGTGCCCGGCAGCAGCCGCGCCGGTAGCTGGAACGTCAACGACTTCCCCGCACCCGTCGGCATCACCGCGATGCAGTCCGCACCGCTCAGCACCGCCTCGATCACCGCCTCCTGACCGGGACGGAACGCGTCGTAGCCGAATACCTCGCGGAGCACCCCGTACGCCTCCGCTCGTGCTGCGCTGACATTCTCGCTCATGGACCTCGAATATGTGCCGGATCACGGGGCTCCAACATAACGGTTCGGGACACGCGGCTGGAGACGGGGCGACCATGCGGTCGCAGGAAGGGATGGGGCCGCGGATGTCGGAAGACGGGTGGGGGGGCGGTGCCCGGAACGCCGTGAGCGGAAGCGGCTCGTCGAATGGCGTCCCGGTGCAGGGAGGGACCCCGATACCGGAGGGTGCTTGCTGCGGCACGCCGGTCGCTACGACCGACGCCTGAACGCTAATACCCGCCCGTCAAAGCACCGTCAAACCCCGGAATACCGCGCACGGACGCGCTCTGCCGCCCGTTCCCGAGCGACGGAGCCGGCTCGGCTGGCGTGGCGCTGCGCTTGACATTGACGGTCGCGGGCGCAACTTGGGCGAATGGAAACCCCCTCACTTGATCATAATCCGTCGATGGCGTACCGGCTGCTGACGCTCGGGCGGGCCGGGGTGGAGGATGGGGAGGGGCTGCCCGTGGAGTTCCCGCTGGGCAAGCCGTTCGGGATTCTGGTGTACCTGGCGCTGACGGAGGCGCCGGTGTCACGGGACGACCTGGCGGAGCTGTTCTGGAACGACGCGGAGCGATCGCGCGCGCGGCACAGCGTGCGGCAGGCGCTGTCGTTCATCCGGAAGCGGCTGGGGCAGGAGGTCTTCGCGTCGGACGACCCGGTGTCGGTGGATCGTTCCCGGGTCACGTCGGATGTGGCGGAGCTGGAGCGCGCGCTGTCGGCGGGGAACGCGGCGGCGGTGGAAGCTGTGTACGTGGGTCCGTTCCTGGCGACGGTGCGGCTGTCGTCGTCGTCGGAATGGGAGCACTGGGTGGAGACGCGTCGGCGTGTGCTGGCGGAGCGGGCGGGCGAGGTGCTGCACGGGGCGGGTCTGGGCGCAACGGATCCGCGGGAGGGGGCGCACTGGCTGGCGGCGGCTGCGGCGGTCCAGCCTCATCGTGCGAAGCACCCGGCGGCGCTGGTGGAGCGACTACTGGAAGCGGGGGAAGCGGCGGCGGCGTGGGCGGTGGTGGCGGAGGCCGGGGAATCGGAGCTGGACGATCCGGACCGGGTTGCGGAAGCGGGTCGGCGAATCGAGCAGCACGTGATCCGGCGGGGTGTTCCGGCGGAAGCGGAGGCGTTGACGCCGGAGTTCGTTGGCCGGTCGGGGGAGCTGGCGCAGCTGGCGGAAGCGTGGGGGCGGGCGTGGGAGGGCGGGCGCCAGATCGTGATCGTGAGCGGCCCCACGGGGATCGGGAAGACGCGTCTCGCGGAGGAGCTGGCGGGGTTCGCGGCGGCGGCGGGCGGGTACGTGGTGCAGGCGAAGGCGTCGGCCTCGGAGCGGCGGCTGGAGTGGGGAGTGACGGCCGAGCTCATCCGGTCGCTCTACCGGCTTCCTGGCGCGGCGGGGATCTCGGGCGGGACCGAGGCGGTGCTGCGGTCGCTGGTGCCGAGCCTGGGGGCGCCCACCTCGCTGCAGCACCCGTCGCCGGCGCGGCCGGTGGCCATCTCGGACGCGCTGGCCGACCTGATCCAGGCGGTCTGCTACGAGGCGCCGCTGCTGGTGGTGCTCGACGACATGCAGTGGGTGGACGAGGCGAGCGTGGCGCTGCTGCAGCGGACGGCCCGCCAGGTCCGGGACGAGCCGCTCCTGGTGGTGTTCACGTACCGGAGCGAGGAGATCTCGGCGCGGGGCCTCTCGTTCACGGAGTCGCTGGTACGGGAGGAAGGAGCGGTCGCGCTGGCGCTGGAGCCGCTCTCGCCCACGGATGTGGAAGAGCTGCTGACGCTCTCGGGGCTTGAAGAGGAGGGTGCCGAGACGGTGCAGCCGCTGGCCGAGCGGCTGTACCAGGTCACCCGGGGCCACCCCCTCTTCCTGGTGGAGCTGCTCCGGTCGTTGCAGGACGAGGGCGTGCTGGTCCGGGAGGACGACGGCTGGCGACTCGAAGGTCCAACGCCCGACCAGCTCCAGCTCCCGCCCAGCGTTCAGGGCGTCATCGAGAGGCGGATCGCCCACCTCAGCGCGGAAGCGCGGCGAGTGGGACAGGAGCTGGCCGAGCTCCCGCGCGGGATCAGCATCGAGCGGGTCCGGCTCCGGACCGGGCTCTCGGACGCCGCCTTCACGGCCGGCCTGAACGAGCTCCTGGCCCGGGACGTGACCCGGTGGGACGCCGCCGGCCGCCTGGTCTTCACCCATGACCAGCTGCGCGACGCCCTGGGGCGCGAGGGGAAGCCGAGGCGGCCATGGGAATGGGCCGCGGTGGCGGTGATCGCGATCTTCGCCATCGCGACCGTGCTGGTCGGGCTGCAGGCCGACGCGCCGCCGTACGGGGGCGGGCTGGTGCTCATCGACGCGGGCGACTCCATCCTGACGATCAGCGCGGCCCGGCTCGAGACCGGCGACCCGCAGCCGCCGGGTGAAGGGGTCTGGGTGCCGGATGACCCGGAACTCTATATGACCTTGCAGCCTCGGCGGCTCATTGACGGCCGGCTGGTCTGGCCGGGGGCGATCCAGCCGAGCGCGATGGACGCGCCGGACGCGAGCGTATTCTGGCCCGACGGACGCCGGGCCCTGGTGCACCCGCGCCCCGGCGACGACATGGTGCTGGATCTGTCCCCCACGGGCGAGCGGGCGATCTGGTATTCGGAAGACCTGTCAACGGAGGAGTACGACCTTCACCTGCGGATCGGCTCGGTGGAGGGAGACACGGGCCGGGTGATCGCCGGTCCCGCCTCCCGCGTGCTCGGGGAGTGGTCGCCTGACGGCAGTCGAATCGCCGCCGTGGTCGGGGGCGCGGTGGACAGCGCGCTGATTCTATCCCCGACGGGTGAACGCATTCGCTCGGCCGCTTACTTCCACGCAGCCTACCGAGACTGGTGCGGCAACGAGGCGATCCTCCTGCTGGTCCGGAACGACCCTACCGATCGGCTGTCACTGATCCGACTCGACATCGCCACCGGCGAAGAGCGGGTTCTGGAGCGGGATGCGAAGGGCCAGGCTCGGTGCTCTCCCGACGGCAGCGCGTACATCGCCAGCCGTGTGGAGGACGGCGTGCTCGTCTCGTACCTCGAGGAGCTCGAGACCGGGACCCGAAGGGAGCTCGGACCGGCGTTCCAGGGACGGCTCTCCTGGATCCCGGACCGACTGCCTCCCGTGGCGCTGGAGCTCCGGGCGGGTCCCGATACGCTGACGCTCGCCCAGGGGGAGACACACCACCTGACGGACTCGCTGATCTTCAGCGACGGCAGGCGCCGCGACGCCGAGGTCGATCACCGGTCCATGGACCCCTCGGTGGCGTCGGTCGTCGGAAACGGGAGCATCGCGGCGAATCGGCCCGGCCGCACGCGCGTGGTCGCCACGTACCGCCGGTGGCTGAGCGATACGATCGTCGTGGAAGTTCACGGCGACGAGGGGCCGTCCGTGGTGATGGCGGACGACTTCCGCACCCTGGACGAGGACCGCTGGGTCGAGGTGGGCTCGCCGACGGTGGCCAGTACCCGCGTGGACGGCGGCCCCGCCCTGGCGCTGCTCGGTGATGGCCGGTACCCGGACGGGCTGCTCGGAGCGCGGCCCCGCATCGCGGAGCGGGGGGCCACCATCGAGATCGAGCTCCGTATGCCGCTCACGGCCCCGGAGCGCCAGTACTTCAAGTTCTGCCTCGCAGCCATGGAGCCGCCGCCGGAACCGGAGCTCTCCGGAACGTACGCCGCGTGGCAGGGACGCAACGAGATCTGTATGCAGCTGCCGGCGTACGAACTGGACAAGTGGTCGCCCCATCTGGTTCGGTTCTCGGTGCGATCGGGAGCCGAGAACATCGTGGAGCTGCCGGAAGCGGTGGATCTCGCCGGCTGGACCCATTTCGCGATTCAGCTCCAACCCGACGGGCAGGCGAGTCTCTGGATCGACCGCGAACGAGTGAGCACACTCACCGTGCCCGCGGCAGTCAGGGAGAAACCGCTCCGGCCGGCTATCCTGGCCGGCACCGTCGGCACGGAGGGGCACGTCCGCCACTTCGCCTGGTGGGCGGAGCCACGGCTGCGCTGAGGGGACGGGGCGGCCGGCCGGGGCGACCAGCCGCCGCGGCGCGGGCCGCCTACGGCAGGTAGCCCTCCGCGAGGGTCCGGAACGCGTCGACCTGGTCGCGCTGCCAGGCCTCGTCGCGGCCGAGCTCGACGGCCATGAGCTCGGCGACGCGGGGTGCGATCTCCATGGCGGCCCGCGCATCGAGCACCAGCGACCGGGAGCGGCGGGCGAGCACGTCGTCCACGGTGCGGGCCATCTCCTCTCGCACGAACCAGACGATCTCCCC
>JBKGZE010000233.1:0-4649 GCA_046545735.1 Gemmatimonadota bacterium
GGCCACGGGCAGCCGCGTGGCCGCCATCGTGCCCGTCCACCTGTACGGGCAGAGCGCGGACATGGCTCCGATCCTGGAGCTGGCGGGCTCCCGCGGCATCCCGGTGGTGGAGGACGCGTGCCAGGCCCACGGCGCCACCTGCCGGCTCCCGGACGGCCGCGAGGCGCCGTGCGGCTCAATGGGGGACGCGGCCGCGTTCTCGTTCTACCCGGGGAAGAACCTGGGAGCCATGGGCGAGGCCGGGGCGGTGACCACCAGCGACGAGGGCATCGCGCGCGCCGCGCGGATGCTCAGGGACCACGGGCAGAGCGAGAAGTACGTCCACGTCACCGCGCTGGGCTCGAATGCCCGGATGGATGCCATCCAGGCCGCGGCGCTGGGGCTCAAGCTCCCGCGGTTGCTGGAATGGAACGACCGGCGGCGGGAGATCGCGGCGCGCTACGACGAGCGGTGCCGGGACGCGGGGATCCGGTTCGTGCCGGAGGTCGGGCGCGGGCGGCACGTCTACCACCTGTACGTGGTGCGCGTGGCCGACCGGGACGCGCTGCGGGACCGGCTGAGCGAGGCGGGCGTCCACACGGGGCTGCACTACCCGATCCCGCTCCACCTCCAGGAGGCCTACGCCGAGCTCGGGTACGAGCACGGCTCGCTGCCCGAGACGGAGGCGGCGGCGGCGAGCGTGCTGTCGCTCCCCATGTACCCCCACATGACGGTGGCGATGGCCGACCGGGTGATGGATGCGCTGGTGCGGGAGCTGAGCGTGTGAGAACGAGCATGGACACCGAGACCGCGCGGCCGGGGGACCGAGAGCCCGTGCTCAACGTTCGTCGGCCGGTCCTGGCCGTGGGCCCGCTGCCGCCGCCGTACCACGGCGTGGCGACGGCCATGGAGCAGGTGACCGGGCTCCCCGACCGGTTCGGCATGCCCGTGGTCACGCTGGACACCGCCGACCGCCGCAGCCTGGACAACATCGGGCGGCTCGATTTCCGGAACGTCTGGCTGGCGCTGCGGCACGGGCTCCAGTTCCTCTGGCTGCTGCTCCGCCACCGGCCGGGGCTGGTGACGCTCTACATCTCGCAGAACACGCTCGCCTTCCTCCGCGACTTCCTCTTCCTAGCCCCCACCCGGCTCACGGGGCGTCGGCTGGTGGTCCACCTGCAGGGCGGCTACTTCCGGCAGTTCTACCACGAGAGCCCCGGCTGGCTCCGGTGGCTGATCCGCTGGAGCCTGGGCCGCGCGGACCGGGTGATCGTGCTGGGGGAGCGGTTCCGTAGCTTCTTCGACGGGCTCGTCCCGCCCGGGCGGGTGGTGGTGATGCCCAACGCCATCGACCCGGCGCCGTTCGAGCGGGCGCGTGGCGAGCGGGCGCGTGGCGGGGGCGGGGGCGAGGGCGGGGGCGAGGGCGGGGGCGAGCCGGAGCGTCGGCCGCGGGTGCTGTACCTGGCGACCATCTCGGAGGAGAAGGGGGCGGTGGACGTGGCGCGGGCGGCGTCGGCGATCCGGCGGGCGGTGCCCGACGTGGAGATCGTGATGCACGGGGAGCCCAAGCGTCCGGGGCTGGAAGAGGTCGAGCGGATCATCGAGCGGGACGGGCTCGAGGACACGCTCACGCTGGGCGGCGTGGTCTCGGGCGACCGCAAGCTGGCAGCGTTTTTGGACGCCGACGTGTTCGTCTTTCCGAGCCGCTACCCGTACGAAGGGCACCCGTTCGTGGTGCTGGAGGCCATGGCCGCGGGGCTCCCGATCGTGACCACGGACCACGCCACCATCGCCGACACCGTCCTGGACGGCGAGAACGGGGTCCTGGTGCCGAAGGGCGACCCGGCGGCCATCGCCGGCGCCGCCGTTCAGCTGCTCGAGGATCCCGCGCTGCGGGCGCGCTTCAGCGCGGCCAACCGTGAGCGGATCCGCCGGCACTACACGCTCGAGGACTGGCAGAAGCGGCTGGCGGTTATGTTCCACGAGATCATGTCCGACGGATAGGAGACACGGTGCGGGCCCGTTCGGCACACGTCGGCCACGGAGCGGCCCCGGGACCGCCGTCCGGCCACGCGGGCGCGGCCCCGGCGTACCGGCTGCCGCTCGCCCTCCTGCTGAGCGGGCTCCTCCTCTCCGTGCTGCTGGCCCGGGCGCCGTGGCTGGCCATGGGCACCATGGTGGGCGGCGGGCTCATCGTGCTGATCCTGCTGCGGCCGATCTGGGTGCTGACCGCGCTCCTCTTCATCGGCCCCATCGACCTCGCCTTCCTCACGGGTGGGGAGAAGACGCTGTTCGAGAACGTCGGCGGGCTCGACATGAACGGGATCCGGCTGATGGCCGTGGTGGGCGGGTTCGGGCTCCTGGCGCTCATCGACCGGGGGATCGGCCGGGCGGCCACGGGCCGCTACGGCCGCTGGTATCTGGTCTTCGTGGCCTGGGCCATCCTCACCCTGGCCTACTCGTGGGTGCCGCTGGACGGCGTGCGCCTGCTCCTGAAGCTGCTCTACCCCTTCCTCCTCTTCGTCGTGGTGCTGGGCGGGATCCGGGAGCGGCGGCAGCTCGACCGGCTCGGCGACGCGATCTTCATCGGAGCGGCGCTGATCACCATCCTGCTGAACCCGCTCTACATGCTGGGCGGCGGGTTCGTCCACGACCAGGTCCTGGGCGTACGCGTTGGGGGCGTGGGGATCTACGCGGCCGCGTGGTCGTTCTACCTCCTCATCATGCTGATCGCGTCGCTGGTGCGCTTCTCGACGCGGGGGCAGCTGCGCTACCTGGCGCTGGCGGCGGTCTGCGTCTTCTGGATCGTCCTGGCCCTCTCGCGCACGGCGCTCCTGGCCGGGATGGCGGCGCTGGCGCTGCTGGCGCTCCACTCGGCCGTGGTCAGGCGGGACTACCGGCTCATGGGCGCCGTGGTGGGGATCGGGGTGGTCCTGGGGGCGATCCTGCTGCCGGCCTTCCTCCAGAAGACGTTCGGCCACGTGGTCCCCACGCCCGGCGAGCTGCTCGCGCTGGCGCGGGACCCGGTGAGCCTCTTCGAGCGCGTCCGGCTCTCCGGCCGGGAGATCTTCTGGCCGATCATCTTCCTCTACTTCCTCGGCTCGCCCATAATCGGGCTCGGGCTGGGGACCACCACGTTCATCATGGAGACCCGGCTCCCCGCCGAGGCGGGGGGCGTGGTCCACAACGAGTACCTGCGGCTGGCCACGGAGACGGGGCTGATCGGGCTGGCGCTGTTCGCGGTGGCCGTGATCGCGTGGGCGCGCGGGGTGGCGCGGGCGTCGCTGCGCCCGGAGCCGTGGGTGAGCGAGTGGTCGCTGGCGGCCATCGGCGCGCTGGCCGTCTGGGCGGTGACCGCGGTGGCCGACAACTCCATCGACTACTACGCGCCCGTGTCCCAGTTCGTGGCGGTGCTGGCCGCCGGCGCCATCTGGGCGGCGCGGCACGCCAGCCGGAACGATCGTCCAGAGGTGACGCAATGAAGCAGGTGGTGCAGAGGCAGGCCGACGGGCAGCTGCGGGTCGCCGACGTCCCGCGGCCCGCGTCCCGGCGGGGCGGGGTGGTGGTGCGGAACGCGTACTCGCTGATCAGCGCGGGCACGGAGCGGAGCACGGTGGAGGTGGCCCGGAAGTCGCTGGTCGGCAAGGCGCGGGCGCGCCCGGACCAGGTCCGGCAGGTGCTGGACTCGGTGCGCCAGCAGGGGCTGGCCCCCACGTACCAGAAGGTCCGGGGGAAGCTGGACCAGCTGAGCCCCCTGGGCTACAGCTCTGCGGGCGTGGTGGTGGAGGTGGGCGAGGACGGCGGCCCGTACCGGCCGGGCGACGCCGTGGCCTGCGCCGGCGGCGGCTACGCCGTGCACGCGGAGTACGTCTTCGTGCCGCGCAACCTGTGCGCACCGGCGGAAGGGGTGCCGCTCGAGGCCGCGGCGTTCGGAACCGTCGGCGCCATCGCGCTCCAGGGCGTGCGGCAGGCGGACGTGCGGGTGGGGGAGGTGGTGGCGGTGATCGGGCTGGGGCTGATCGGGCTCATCACCGTCCAGCTGCTGAAGGCGGCCGGCTGCCGGGTGCTGGGCGTGGAGCCCGACGAGGCGCGGGCCCGGCTGGCCCGGTCGCTCGGCTGCGACGCCACGGCCGCGCCCGGCGACGCCGCGGTGGAGCGGGCGGCCGGTCTCACGGGCGGCGTGGGCGTCGATGCCGCCCTCATCACCGCGGCCACCGCCGGCAGCGGACCCGTCTCGCTGGCCGGCACGCTCTGCCGCGACCGCGGCACCGTGGTCATGGTGGGCGCCACCGGGATGGAGGTGCCCCGGTCCATCTACTACGACAAGGAGCTCAGCTTCCGCCTCTCCCGCTCCTACGGCCCGGGCCGCTACGACCCGACGTACGAGGAGAAGGGGCAGGACTACCCCATCGGCTACGTCCGCTGGACCGAGGGCCGCAACCTGGCCGCGTTCCTGGACCTGGTGGCGCAGGAGAAGGTCCGGGTCGAGCCCCTCATCAGCCACCGGTTCCCCATCGACCACGCCGCCCGCGCCTACGACCTGATCACCGGCGACGAGCCCCACCTCGGCGTCCTGCTCCGCTACGACGCCGCCGCGGAGCCGGCCGGGCGCGAGCCGTCGCGCGTCGCCGTCGCCGCGGAGCCGCGCGGGAAGGGCGGCGATGCCGGGC
>JBKGZE010000234.1:0-4631 GCA_046545735.1 Gemmatimonadota bacterium
GCGCGTCGGCGCCCGGCGCGGTCCGCGGCCCCGGGCTCGGTCCGCGGCCCCGGCGCGGTCGGCCTCACCCGTCGGCGTCGGCCGCCCCGTCGTCGAACTCGCTCCGCAGGATCCCGAACCGGTCCAGGTCGAGGTAGTCGTCCCACTTGCGGACGTGCTCGCGTGAGCGGCCCTCGTACCGCATGCCGAGCTTGTGCATGACCCGGCCGGACGCCGGGTTCTGCGGGAAGTGCCCGGCGTGGACCCGGTGCAGCTCGAGCGACCGGAACCCCCAGGCGACGACCGCGCGCGACGCCTCCGTCGCGTAGCCCCGGCCCCAGTACGGCCGGCCGATCCAGTAGCCCAGCTCGGCGCGCCCGTGCTCCAGCGCCAGGATCAGCCCCGCGGCCCCGACGACGCCTTCCTCGGCCCGGGTGATGGCGTAGGTCACCGCTTCACGCCGCTGGAGCTGAGCGGGGTGCGACCCGATCCACGCCTCCGCGTCGGCCGGGGTGTACGGGTGCGGGATGTTCAGCGTGTTGCGCGCGATGTCCACGTCGCCGGCCAGGAGGGCGACGGCGCCGGCGTCGCTGGCGCGGAACGCGCGCAGCACCAGCCGCGCGGTCCGCAGGATCGGCTGTCGGATGCCCTCGGTCATGGCTCCATGGATGCGGTGCGGCGGCCGCTGGCAAGCCGACGGCCGCTCGGAACCCGCGGCCCTCGAACCCGGCGGGCCCCGGCGGGCCCCGGCGGACCCCGGTGCGCTCGAACCCCTGCGGCCGCTACTGGACGAGCAACGGTGGGATGGACCAGCGGAGCGCCCAGTGCTTCTCCTCGTCGCGGTGCAGGCAGACGATCCCGCCGTTCACGAACTCCACCAGCCGCGCCTCCGGGTCGCCGGCCAGGAGCAGGGAGGCCAGGCGCGAGAGGTGGGGCATGTGGCCGACCAGGAGGAGGTCGCGGTCCGCCGTCGCCAGCCGCGACTCCCAGATCCCGGGGTCGTCGTTCGGCGCGAGCCCGTCCACCTCCTCCACCTCCGTGTCCAGCTTGCCCGCGATCATCTGGGCGGTCTCCGCCGCCCGCAGCTTCCCGCTGTGGACCACCCGGGCGGCGGTGATGGCGCCGAAGCGCATCATCAGGAGCATGACCGCCTCCACTTCACGCCGGCCCTCGTCCGTCAGCGTCCGGTCCGGGGCCTCGTCTTTCGATTTCGCCTTTCCGTGCTGCACCAGGTACAGGAGCATCGTCCGTTCGGGTCAGGGTGAACGCCCCGGCTGTCCCCGTAGAACATGGCCTTGCCCCCAGCCCCGCACCAGACTCGACGTTCGATCCCGCGGCGCGACGTTCGATCCCGCGGCGCTTCGCGCCGACGGGACCCGCTGGCGCGGGGTTCGATCCCGCGGCGCTTCGCGCTGGCGGGACCCGCTGGCGCGGGGTTCGATCCCGCGGCGCTTCGCGCCGGCGGGACCCGCTTGCGCGGGGTTCGATGCCGGCGCTCGCGTTCGCTCGCGCGGCACCCCTCCGGCACGGAGTTTCGGGTGGGGGCGGCCGTCAGGGTTCCGTCGGCCGGTAGAGGATGACCCGGGCCCGCTCCAGCGTGATCAGCCCGGACCCGATCATCTCGTCGAGGACGGGGATCGCCTCCTGGATCGCTTCTTCGCGCTCCACGATCTCCACCACCACGGGCAGGTCGTGGGAGAGCCGGAGCACGCGGTCGGTGTGGATGCGGGCGCTGGCGCCGAAGCCGGCGACGCCGCGGAGGACGGTCGCCCCGGCGAAGCCGCGCTCGCGGAGCGTGAGGAGGACGGCCTCGTAGAGCGGCCGGCCCTCGTGCGGGCCGGCCTCGCACCGGTCCGTCTCGGCCAGGAAGATCCGCATCAGCGTGCGCTCGCCGGCGAAGCGATGGTGCATGGCTACCTCCCGCGGACGGTGATCTCGGCCGCGCCGAGCCCGGCCAGCACGGCCACGACGCCGAGCACGACGCTGGCGACGACGTAGGAGCCGGCCCGTCCCCAGTCGCCATCCTGGGCCAGCGCCACCGCCTCGAAGCTGAACGTGCTGAACGTCGTGAACGCGCCCAGGAACCCGATCGTCACGGCCTGCCGCCATTCCGGCGGAACCACCGTCGTCTCGAGGTACCGGAACGCGAACCCCAGCAGGAAGCTGCCGAGCACGTTCACCGCCAGCGTCCCCCAGGGGAAGAAGCCGGCCCGGGCCTGCACCCAGCCGGCCAGTCCGTAACGGGCGACGGCGCCCAGCGCGCCCCCCGCAGCGATCAGGATCAGGCTCACCCGCGCAACATGGCCTCGCCCCCCGCCCTCGCACCAGCCGCGACGTTCGATCCCGCTTCGACGTTCGATCCCGCGTCGCTTTGCGCCGGCGGGACCCGCTTGCGCGGGGTTCGATGCCGACGCTCGCGTTCGCTCGCTCGGCACGCCGCTTTGCGCGGCGGTTCGATCGCCAGGCTCGCTCCGCTCGCCGGCGACCGCGCACGGCGCGGGTTCGATGCCGGCGCTCGCGCCGGCACCCCGCTGGCGCGGGGGGTCGGGAGCCGCAGGCGAGCGGACGAACGTCCAGGCTTACGAAAGCACGGCAGTCCAGAGCGCCCGCAGCCCCAGCGCCAACGCGACCAGTACGACGATGCCCGCGGCCACGTTCATCGCGGGGCCGTTCACCCGGTCGCCCATCCAGCGGCGGTCGTTGACGGCCAGGAGGAGGAAGGCCGCGATGGCCGGAAGCAGGATCCCGTTGGCGACCTGGGCGAAGAGGATGGCGGGGACGGGGCGCACGCCGAGCCCGGCGAAGAGGACGCCCGCGGCGAGGACGGCGATCCAGACCGCGCGGAGCCGGGGGTCCGAGAGGTCGCGGGGCCAGCCGAGGGCGCCGGCCGTCGCGTAGGCGGCGGCGAGCGGCGCGGTGATGGCCGAGGTGAGCCCGGCGGCCAGGAGCCCGGCGGCGAAGAACCAGCGGGCCCACGGGCCGAGCAGCGGCTCCAGCTGCACGGCCATGTCCGCGGCGTTCTCGATCGACCCGCCGCCGCCGACCATGGCGGCGGACGTGGCGACGATCGCCATGCTCACCAGCGCCCCGACCACGATGCTCACGCCCAGGTCGAACCGCGCCGCCGGCAGGTCGTCGGGCCCGCTCCACCGCTCCCGCACCGCCGACGCGTGCAGGAACAGGTTGTACGGGACCACCGTCGTCCCGATCAGCCCGGTCACGTACAGCATCCCGGCGCCGCCCGGCACCGTGGGCACGAACAGGCCGCGCAGGATGGGGAGCACCGGCGGGCGGGTCAGCACGGCCGTCGCCAGGAACGCGACGGACATGAGCCCCACCAGCCCGATCAGGACCCGCTCGACGACCCGGTAGCTCCCCGTCCGCAGCAGCAGGTACGCGACGACGCCCGCGCCCACCGCCCACAGCCGCGCCGCCCCACCCCACACCGCCTCCGCGCCCAGCGCCGCGCCCAGCAGGTTGCCCGTCTCGTACGCGGCGTTCCCGAACCCGATCGCCGCCACCACCAGCGCCACCGCCGCCAGCCGCGCCACCGGCCCGCTGAACCGCCGTCGCACCGCTTCCCCCAGGCCCTCGCCCGTCACCAGCCCCAGCCGCGCCGCCATCTCCTGCAGCACCAGCGTGGCCAGCAGCGAGAAGGTCAGCGCCCAGAGGAGCGTGTAGCCGAACCCGGCGCCCGCCAGCGTCGCCGTCGTCACCGTCCCGGGGCCGATGAACGCCGCCGCCACCACGGCGCCGGGGCCGATCCGGAAGCGGTGGCCGCCGCTTTCCGGGCCCGACGTGTTCGGAGCGGGCGGGCTTGGCGCTGGCGAGGACATATCGTGGCTCGTGGCTGGTGGCTCGGGCGGGTGGCTGGTGGCTGGTGGCTGGTGGCTGGTGGCTCGTGGCTGGTGGTCGTGGCTCGTGGCGAGTGGCTCGTGGCTGGGGGGTCGTGGCGGGTCGTCAGTCGAGGGTGGTTATGCGGACGGGGTCGCCGTCGGGGGAGCCGACGCGGAGCTCGGCGGGGGGGTCGATCTCGCGGCGGACGTAGCCGAGTCCGAGCGCGCCCGCCTCGTTCTCCACGGCGCTGGTGACGACGCCGCGGGGTTTCTCGTTCCCCTCTTCGTAGAGCTCGGTGCCGGGCTCGGGCAGCGCGCCGATGAACTCGAGTCGCCGCAGGTGACGGTTCACGTGCCCCCGGTGCAGGATCCGGACGATGACTTCCTGCCCCGTGTAGCACCCCTTCGTCTGGCTGATCGCCCGGTCCAGCAGCCCGGCCTCCAGCGGGATCACGTCCTCCGTCAGCTCCCGGCCCCAGCGCGGCCGCCCCGCGGCGACCCGGAGCGACTCCAGCACCTCGGGGCCGCCCGGCCGGCCGCCCGCCGCCAGCAGCGCGTCCACCACCTCGTCCCGCCGCGCCGCCGCCACGAACACGTCCCACCCCGGCTCCCCCGTCAGGTACGTCCGCACCCGGAACCCACCCTCGATCCCGACCACCGCCTCCTCGCCCAAGCCCTCGCCCTCGCCCTCGCCCGGCTCACCCGCGCCCGCGCCCGAGCCTAAGCCCGAGCCGGAGCCGGAGCCCGAGCCCGAGCCGGAGCCCGAGCCGGACCCGGACCCGGAGCCGGAGCCGGAGCCGGAGCCCAAGCCGGACC
>JBKGZE010000235.1:0-4592 GCA_046545735.1 Gemmatimonadota bacterium
CAGGCCGCGCCGCGCGCGGCAGGGCGTCGGCGTGGCCGCCGTGGTCCTGGCGGCGGCCCTGGCGCTCACGGCCCTCGTGGTGGCGGGCGCGAACGCGTGGGTCCTGTACGCCTACATCGTGCCCGCCCTGCCGGCGCCGTGGCCCTTCGCCACGCACGGCGTGGACGGCCTCGTGGTGCCGGCGGCCTTCGCCGGGCTTTCCTTCCTGCTCGGCCTCGCCTACTTCACCCTCACGGCCCCCGGCCGGAAGCTCGGGCTGCGCGTGCTGGGAGGGCTCGTGGTGCTGGCCGTCGCGGCCCAGGCCGCGCTGGAGGCCGCGGCCGTCGTGGTCGCGCTGGAGGCGCTGAATCTCGTGGATCCCACCTGGTGGGGCGGGATCGCCGCGGCCGTGCTGCTGGGCGGGGCCGCCGCGCTGGTGCCCCCGACCGTCGCGTCGCTGGCGCACGCCGCTATCGAGCAGCTCGAGCGGTGGGTCGCGGCCAGCCAGCAGCGGGCGGTGGGGCGGGAGCTGGTGGAGCGCGACCAGATCGCGAGCCGTGTGCGCGAGAGCCTCGACGGGCTGGCCGGCGCGGTCGAGAGCATCCGCTCCGAGGTGCTCGCCCTCGAGTGGGAGCCCGCCGGCAAGCTGCTGCTCGGGTCCGATACGGGGTCCGTCAACCGCCTCATGACGGTGCTGCGCCGGGTCGCCAGCTCCATCGACGACGAGGTCGACCGGGCCTGGGCCGACCGCCCCGGCGCCGCGGTCGGCACCGCGCGGATCCTGGCCGATACCGCCGTGCTGATCGCGTGGGTCGCGGCCGCGGGCGGCGCCGCGGCGCTGTCGAGCCGGGGTCTCGTGCACGCGGTCGCCACGAGCAGCTCCGTCCTGGTGACGGGCGGGACGTTCGCCGCCCTGGCGACGCTGATCGTCTCCGGACTCCTGCTCCGCACGGCGGGTGAGCTCGGCAGCGACCCGCCGGGGCCGCTGGTCCGGGGATCCAGCGTGCTGCTGATCGGCCTCGCCAGCGCCTCGTTCGCCTACGCCCTCGGCTCCCTCGCCGCCGGCGCCGGCGCGTTCGACGGGCAGGTCCTGCTCACCGCCGCGTGGCTGAACATCCTCGTGCTGGTCGCCGCGGTCGCGTCCGTCCGCCTGCGCGAAGGCATCGGCGCGGTCGCCAGCGCGGTCACCCTCGGGCTCTCCGCGGCCGCGCTGCTCGTCCTGACGGCGGTCGACGGCGCGCTGGCCCTGCTCGACAGGGCGCTGGTCGGGCTGCGCAGGCAGGGGCCGTTCACGCGCCGGGCCGCCCGGCGGACCGGGGCCCATCCGGCGACGGGCGCCCTTGGTTGGGGTCGGCGGATGCGTTAGCTTCACGGCTTCACCCAGCAGGAGAACGACGTGACGCAACCCAACCTCACGGGGCTCGCCACCTTCATCCGCTCGCCGCAGGCGAGGCCCCTGATCCGGGAGGCGCTCTGGGCGGCCGGGATCGCGCTCGTGGCGATCCTGCTCGCGGCCCTGATCTCCGCCGGCCTGGCGTACGGGCTCTACCTCGCGGCCGCCGTGTTCTTCTCGTCGGCCCTCACGGGGCTGTTCGTCTCGCTGATCGAGAAGGAGACGGGCGAGCGCGTGGTCGAGTCGGCCGCGCTGCGCCGCTGGCTCGGCGGCTGCGCCCTGCTCCTCGCCGCGCTGGCCGCGGTCATCCTGGTCTGACCCCGCCCATGGAACCGGCGCTCCTGCTGGAGGGTGTCTCGAAACACTACTCCGGCCACACGGCGGTGGACCGCCTCGATCTCGTCGTGGCCCCCGGGTCGGTGCACGGGCTGCTCGGCCCGAACGGCGCCGGCAAGTCCACCACGCTGCGCATGGTGATGAACATCCTGCTCCGGGACGAGGGCCGGGTCCTGGTCCTGGGGCGCGACCCGGAGCGCGACCGGTCCGTGCTCCGGCGCGTGGGCTACCTCCCCGAGGAGCGCGGCCTCTACCAGAAGATGAAGACGCTCCAGACCGTGGTCTTCTTCGGGCGACTGAAAGGCCTGCACCGCGCCGAGGCGACGCGCAGGGGGCGCGAGTGGCTCGACCGCCTGGGGCTCGCCGACTGGGCGGACGAGAAGATCGAGTCCCTGTCCAAGGGCATGCAGCAGAAGGCCCAGTTCATCGCCACGGTGCTGCACGAGCCCGAGCTCCTGATCCTGGACGAGCCCCAGTCCGGGCTGGACCCGGTGAACCAGGAGGTCATGGCGGAGACGATCCGGGCCGCTCGCGACGAAGGGCGCGCCGTGGTCCTGAGCACGCACAACATGCCGCAGGCCGAGGAGCTCTGCGACCAGGTGACGTTGATCGCGGACGGGCGCAAGGTCCTGGAGGGGGAGGTCCGCGCTCTGCGGAGCCAGCATCGGACCAATCTCTTCCGGGTCACCCTCGAGGACGAGGCCGCCGACGCCGGGCTGCTCGACGGCGGCTCGCTCGTCCACAGCGCGACCCGGAAGAACTCGCACCAGTGGGAGCTGGAGCTGGCGCCGGGACGCACGCGCGCCGACCTCCTCCGGGCCCTGGTCGAGGCCGGCCTGCCGATGGTGCGGTTCGAGCACGTCGAGCCCACCCTGCACGAGATCTTCCTCCACCACGTGGGCGCCGGCGCGCCACGGGCCGCCCGGCGGGAGGTCGCCCGTGCGTGAGCTGGCGATCATCATCAACCGGGAGTTCCAGGAGCGGGTGCACACCCGCAGCTTCCTGATCGGGACGCTGGCCTTCCCCGCGTTCATGATCGGCGTCCTGCTGCTCCCGACACTGGTCGGCGATTCGGAGGAGCAGCGGCGGCTGGTGGTCGTGGACCGGGCGCCGGCGGGGGTCGGGGACGCGTTCATCCAGGCCCTCCAGTCCGCGGCCGCCATCGTCGAGGCGTCCCAGAGCGGGCGGCGGGATTCCGCGGCCCTGGCGGCGCTCCAGGCCGAGCCGCCCTACGCCGTGGAGCGCGTCACCGGCGAGGTCTCGACCGAGGACCTCAGCCGGCGCGTCCTCGCCCGCGAGATCGACGGCTACGTCGTCCTGCCGGCCGGACTGCTGGAAGGCGACGAGGAGGTGGTCTACCGGGCGCGGCACGTCACCGACCGCGTCGTCCTGCGGGACCTGCGCGTGGCGGCGACCGCGGCCGTGCAGCTCCGGCGCCTCGGCTCCGCCGGCCTGGGCACGGCCGAGGTGCAGCAGCTGATGGACCCGGTCGGGCTCAACACGGCCCGGATCACCGAGGGCGGCTCGGAGGGCGGCGACGCGGACACCACCTTCCTGGTGGCCTACCTGCTCGCGTTCCTCGCCTACTTCGTCATCGCCATGTACGGCCACGCCGTGATGCGCAGCGTCATCCAGGAGAAGGTGACGCGCATCTCCGAGATCCTGGCCAGCACCGTGCGCCCCGGTCGCCTCATGGCCGGCAAGATCGCCGGCGTGAGCGCGGCGGCGCTGCTGCAGATCCTGGTCTGGTTCGCCATCGTGTTTCTGGCGGTCACCCAGTCCGACCTGCTCCAGGCCCAGTTCGGCCTGCCGGCCGCCGCCGTGGACGCGTTCCGGCTGGACCCGTCGATCACGGCCACCCTGATCCTGCTCTTCATCCTGGGGTTCCTGCTCTACGCGGCGCTCTTCGCCGGCCTCGGCGCGGCCATGAGCACCGAGCAGGAGGCGCAGCCGTTCCAGATGGTGCTGATGCTGCCCCTGTTCGTGCCGCTCCTCTTCCTGGGACCCATCACCAGCAACCCCGACGGCGGCATCGCCACCTTCCTCGGCCTTTTCCCGCTCACCTCGCCCGTGGCCATGCCCATGCGCCTGGCCGCCGCGCCGGTCGGCGCCGGGACCGTGTGGGCGTCGCTGGGGTTCCTGCTGCTCGCGACCGCGCTCCTCGCCTGGCTGGCCGGCAAGATCTACCGCATCGGCATCCTGGCCACCGGCAGCCGGCCGTCGCTGAAGGAGCTCGCCCGCTGGATCCGTGCGGCCTGACCGCCCGCGCGGGAACACCGGAAGAGCTCAGTAGCGGCGGCGGTTCGGGACGATGAAGAAGAGCAGCACCAGGGCGAACACGGCCAGCGCCACCAGCACCGTGAGGTCGTCGCTCCGCATCCAGTCCACCACCACGTCGCCGAGCCCCGTTAAGAAGGCTCCGGTGGCGCTCAGCGCGCGTCGTGCGAACCGGTCGATGTCGTCTCGCATGTGCTGTGGTTAACACCTGCGGGGCCGCCCGTCAATGCTGTCGCGCATCGCGCGGCGGATTGTCCCATCCCGCGACAATCCGGTCCCGGCCCGCCCCCTCCCCCACCCTGCCTCGACCCTCGAAGTAACTTCGCCGCAACGACTTGGGAGCGGCCGGCGGCCAGGGCACGACGATTGCCCCGTGGCTACCCGCCTGACCGCTCTCCCCGGCCCGCCCCTGCGGCGGAACACACGATGAGCCCGAAACCGAAACCCCGACGCGGGGCAGGGACTCGCTCGAAGAGGAACGAGGCGGCCATACCATGTCCACAGCCGTTGCTATGATGAGCACCAGCGATGCAGCCGCGACCGAGCCTGTCGTATCCTCCGGGATCGGCGCGCTATTGCCAAAGAGATGCGCGCCGCTTTCGTCGTA
>JBKGZE010000236.1:0-4573 GCA_046545735.1 Gemmatimonadota bacterium
CCTCGGGAGGCTCGGGGCCCTTCGTGCGCCCCTTCTTCAACACCTGATCCATGATGGGGAACAGGATGAAGAGGAGGATGAAGAGGATCTCGAACAGCTCCACGGGCTACGACCCCTGCCCGTCGCCGTACTCCGGCTCTTCGCTCTCCTTGGCGATCGCCGTGCGCATGTCGGTGTCGGCCCGGACGTTGTTGTAGCGGACGTAGTCCATGATCCCGAGGTTCCCGCTCCGGAACGCTTCGGCCATGGCCAGGGGCACCTCGGCCTCGGCCTCGACCACCCGGGCGCGCATCTCCTGGACCTTGGCCTTCATCTCCTGCTCGGCGGCGACGGCCATGGCCCGCCGCTCTTCGGCCTTGGCCTGGGCGATCCGCTTGTCCGCCTCCGCCTGGTCGGTCTGGAGCTCGGCGCCGATGTTCTTGCCGACGTCCACGTCGGCGATGTCGATGGACAGGATCTCGTAGGCGGTCCCCGAGTCCAGCCCCTTACCGAGCACGGTCTTGGAGATGGCGTCGGGGTTCTCCAGCACCGCCTTGTGCGAGGAGCTCGAGCCGATGGTGGAGACGATCCCCTCGCCGACCCGGGCAAGGATCGTGTCCTCCCCCGCCCCACCCACGAGCCGGTTGATGTTGGCTCGGACGGTCACCCGGGCCACGGCGATGAGCTGGATCCCGTCCTTGGCCATGGCCGCGACCTTCGGCGTGTTGATGACCTTCGGGTTCACCGACACCTTGACCGCCTCCAGCACGTCACGGCCGGCCAGGTCGATGGCCGCGGCCTGCTGGAAGGGGAGTTCGATGTTCGCCTTGTCGGCGCTGATCAGTGCCTTCACGACCCGGTCCACGTGTCCGCCGGCCAGGTAGTGGGCTTCCAGCTGCTTGGTGCTGAGGTCCAGCCCCGCCTTGGTGGCGGCGATGAGGGGCCGGACGACGGCGGCCGGGCTCACCTTGCGCAGTCGCATGCCTATGAGGTCGCCGAGCCCGATCCGGACGCCGGCGAAGACGGCCTCGATCCACAGGCGGACCGGGACGGCCCACATGAGCACGAGGATCAGCAGGGCGACCCCGATCAGCAGAAGAGGGGTCAGGATGACGGCTCCGTCCATGTGTATCTCTCCAGTTGTACGCGTGCGATGCGAAAGGGTGTCAGTGCGCGTCCGCGGCCCGTTCCCCGGCGTCGACCTCGTCGCGGATCGATACGGCCCGCACCACGTGGCGGTACCCTTCGGCCCGGACGATCTCGATCGGGGTTCCGGCGGCCAGCCAACCTTCCTCGGCCACGATGTCGACCCGTTCGTCGTCGAACCGTCCCACTCCGGCGGGGCGCAGGTCCGTGAGCGCGGTGCCTCGCTTGCCGACGAGCTCCGCACGGACCAGGGCGGAAAGGTAGCCGACGTCGCGACCCGTGTCTTCACCCAGGAGGATGCCGGAGCGTTTCAGGCGACTGTTGCTGGGCAGGGTTCGCACGATGACCCACGCGCTCACCAGGACGATGAGCACCGATGCCGACAGAATCATGGCCGCCTGGCTGTAGTCCACCATGGTCGAGAGGTTGCCGACGAGGCTCAGGTACACGCCGGCGAGCACCCCGCCGATGCCGAGGAGTCCGAATATCCCGAAGCCCGGCACGACGAAGACCTCGATGGCCAGCAGCACGAGGCCGGCGCCCAGCAGGAGCAGCTCCTCCCAGCCCGCGAGTCCCACGAGGTAGTGACCGCCGAAGAAGAGCGCGAGCGCCGTGATGCCGGCGCCGCCCGCGAGCCCGAACGTGGGCGTCTTGATCTCGATCAGGAGCCCGAGGAAA
The DNA here is from genome assembly GCA_046545735.1 of Gemmatimonadota bacterium. Classification (GTDB taxonomy): domain Bacteria; phylum Gemmatimonadota; class Gemmatimonadetes; order Longimicrobiales; family RSA9; genus JAWVYT01. The sequence continues at coordinate 1,804 of JBKGZE010000236.1, forward strand.
CCGAGCGACAGCAGGAACGGCGACACCAGCGGATGGGTCAGGAAACGGACGGCATTCTCCGCCCAGTTGATCTCCGCGGTGACCACGCGCTCGGCGGCCACCCCGGCCTGCTGGAGCGCGTCCCCGAGGTCCTCGGCCACGCGGGCGTAGCCCACCGACTCCGCCTCGTCCGTAGTCAGCGTCAGCAGCTTCCCCCGCTCGATGACGCCGTCCACGGCGATCTCCTCGTCCACCATCGCCTCGGCGATCCGGGGATCGAGGCCGCGTCGCTCGGCCAGCGCGCGCATCTCGCTGCGCATGGCGCTCACGATCTTTTCAGTCGCCTTCTGACCTTCGCCCGTGACCGGCGTGGCCGCGCCTATGATGGCGCCCGGAACCATGTAGACCTCGTCGGCGGCCAGGGCGATCATCGCCCCGGCCGAGAGCGCCCGCGGATCGACGAACGCGACGACGGGCACGTCCGCTTCCTTGATGGCATCCACCATCTGCTGCGCGGCGTCGATCCGGCCGCCGGGCGTGTTCACATCCAGGACGACGGCCTCGGCTCCCGCGGCCTCGGCCTCGTCCAGGCTCCGCTGGAGGAAGGGCGCCAGCCCGAGCTCGATCACGCCGGTCACCGGGATGCGATAGACGGCGGGCTCCGCCGGCGCGGCGGGTTCCTCGGGCGCGCAGCCCACGACCCCGGCCAACACGAGCAGAGCAGCCAGCGATCGCCTCATCGATCCTCCACGAGCTGAATGGCGTAGTAGGCCCGCTGGATCGCCAGCAGGTACTCGCCCTCCTCTACGGCCGCGACCGCCCAGTCCTTCAAGCGCTGAGCCCGCTCGACTGCGTCGCCCGGGAGGGGATCCCCGCGCTCTTGCGCCTCTCGCACAGCCAGGGTCGCTTCGGCGGCCATGGTGCGGGCCACGTACCGGGGCGTCGTCTCGACCAGCTCCGAGCCCGCCAGCAGGAGATGGTAGATCCGACTCTGCGGGCTCAGTGCGGCGTCGGACCGCCGGAGGTGCTCGGCGGCGGCCTCGAGTCGGGCCTCGACACGGGGCATGGACAGGTGCCGGAGCATGGCCCCGGCCGTGGCCATCCAGTCGTCGGTTCGCTCTCGCGCCTCGATCCACGTCGGGGCGGGCACGTGCTCGGCGAGGGCGGGGAGGGCGTAGCCCACAGCCAGGCGGCGCCGTGCCGCAGCCCGGGCGTCGTCCCCCGCCGCACCCGCGTCCCAGAGCTCGCGGGCCCGCAGCAGTGTGGCGTGCGCGCGCTGACCGTCGTCGACGGTGTCCAGCAGGCTGGGAAGGAGCGGGAGCGCGTCGGCCGAGCGCATGACGGCTTCCGCCTCCGCGGACTCCATGAGCCCGTCCGGATCGGTTACGTCGTCCCCGCACGCCAGGATCGCCGAGAGGGCGAATCCCAGCGCAAGGAGCGGGAAAAGGCGATGGTGCACGGGCTACCTTGAGTGGCTGTACCTGTCCCGAAAGCTATTCCCGACAGCAACATCGGGCAAGCGCCGCGACCGGGGGCAACGCCGCCGTCGTCTCGACGTCGCCGGCTTGACCTTCCGTCCGGGCGGGGCGTACGTTCCCGCCAGTCTTCCGCGGAGGACGGACGCGGTCACCCCCGGGCGGATCGCTCCGCGGCGGCTCGCCCCGGCGCCCCGATCCCGACCACGTTGATCCGCACACCCGCCCGTTCGCCGGCGGGCTCGGCGCCGCCCCGGAATCCGTGGGACGGTCGAGACATCGCGACGCCAGGAAGTGGAGGGAACATGAGCGAGCGGGAAACGATCCGCGTGGAACGAGATGGCAATCTCGGCTGGATCCGTATCAACCGCCCGGAACAGCTCAACGCATTCGCCGGCGACATGCGCGAGCGGCTCGATGAGGCGTTCGCCGAGCTGGATGGGGATCGGTCGGTCCGCTGCGTGGCCCTCACGGGCACGGGGCGAGCCTTCTCCACGGGCGGTGACATCCACCACATGGCCGAGCTGAACGACGCGGAGGACGCGGCGGTCTTCGCGGAGCTCGTGCAATCCGGCGCGCGCATCGTGAAGCGGATCGATGGGATGAAGAAGCCGGTGATCGCGGCCGTGAACGGAGTGGCCGCCGGGGCCGGCGCATCGCTCGCGCTGGCGTGCGACATTCGCGTGGCGAGCCATAACGCAAGCATCGGCCTGACCTTCACTCGCATCGGCCTCCACCCCGACTGGGGCGGCGCCTATTTCCTCCCGCGCCTGCTGGGCGCGGCGCTCGCCGCCGAGCTCATCTTCACCGGCGGGATGATCAACGCGAAACGGGCCGAGCGACTGGGGCTGGTCAACCGGGTCGTCGCCGCCGACGAGCTGGAGGCGACAGTGCGCGGACTGGCCGGCCAGATCGCCGGCGGACCGCCCGAGGTCATCGCCGACGCCAAACGGACGCTCCGCAAGAGCCTGTCCGCCGACCTGGACGAGATCCTGGACATGGAGATGGCCGCCCAGCTGCGCGCCTTCCGCTCCCCCGCGTTCCAAGAAGGGATCCACGCCTTCATTGAACAGCGATCGCCCCGCTTCGGGATGTAGGCCCGCACCAGCGAGAATCATGATCCACGACCCGTTCCCCGACGAGCCAAGGCGCCGGGTGAATCCGTTTGGCGAGGACGATACGAAGGAGGCGGACCCCGGCGACGCCGCCGCGACCCTCGAGCACTCGGCCGCGCGGATCCGTCGCCTGAAACAGCAGGTGGGCGCCGAGGGGCTCTCGCTCTCCGCCACCCGCGAACTCATCGACCACATCTCGGC
>JBKGZE010000237.1:0-4563 GCA_046545735.1 Gemmatimonadota bacterium
GTGCATGCGCATCGGCTGGATACTGGCCGCCTTCTCGGGGTCGCTGGCCGCCACCTTCGCCTTCTTCTTCTCCGTCTGAGCGACGATGGCCGCGTCGATGGCCTCGAACGGGACCGCCGAGACGTAGAGCGTGGACGTGCCGCCGTGCTCGTCGCGCCCGTAGAGGTGGCGCTCCCAGTCGTCGCCCCCCAGCGCCCTGGCCCGCCGCTCCGCCTCGGCGAAGACCGCCTCGCGCTCGCCGATCATGATGGCGTCCCGGGGGCAGGCGCTGGCGCACGCCGGGGTCCGGCCCTCCAGCAGCTCGTCCCGGCAGAGATCGCACTTGTACATGACGCCGCCGCCCACCGGCATGGGATCCATGTACGTGTAGATGCCCACGCCCGCCTGGCGCTGCGGCACGTTCCAGGGGCATACGGTGCGGCACTTGGCGCCGCCCATGCACAGCTCTTCCTGCATCTGCGTGGGGCCCTCCGGCGTCTTCTGCATGGCGCCGAACGGGCACAGCTTCACGCACACCGGGTTGTCACAGTGCATGCACCGGCGCGGCACGTGGACCCGCTGCCGCGCGCCTTCGTGCTCCACCTCCACCGACTGCACGAACGTCCAGTTGTACGGCGTGAGACGATCGGTCACGTCCCGCTTGTCCGACCAGTCCTCGTGCTTGTTCTGCGGCCAGTAGTCCTTCAGCTTCTCCGGGTCCGGCTCCGGGAACCGGTGCGCGTTGGCCGTCCGGCACGCGGCCACGCAGCGCGGCGTGTTCCGGTCCGGGCAGCCGTCGCAGAGCGAGACGTCGATCAGTGACGCGAACCGCTCCACCGGCTCCGCGCTGGCGGGCCCCGGGTCCCCGGCGGCCTCCGCGGCGGCCGCCTTCTTCGCGATCGTGGCCAGCGGGACCGCGGCGCCGGCGGCGGCGGCGAACCCGCCCAGGAAGCTCCGACGGCTGAACTCAGTCATCCCGCACCTCCTCCGCCGCGATCCGGCGGGCGGCGGGCGGGAACGGGAGCCGCGTCTGCAGCTGCAGCGTGAGCGAGGGGTGCGCGTCCCCCCACTCCAGCCCCGGCTCCTTGCGCATGCCCCCCTGGAGCTTCAGCGCCAGTGCGCTCCCGCGTACCCACCAGTTCACACCGCCGTAGACCGCCAGGAGCTGCCGGTCGAGGTCCCGAGCCCCCTCCGGTCGGAACCACTCCACCGCCACCAGCGGACCCACAGCGCCCTCGAGATAGCTCGCGTCGAGGAGCGCGCCCACGCCCGTCCGGTCCACGACCACCGGCTCGTTCGCCGGGTCGCGGCCGTTCAACCCGTGATAGCGCACCACCGCCGCCTGCCCCTGCACACGGTCCGCACCGCGCACCGGCACGTTCCAGAAGACGTCCGCGCCCAGGGCGTAGTAGGCGTCGCCCCCCACCACCCCCGGCTGGTAGTCGAACGCCACGCCCGTCGCCACGACCTCCGGACCGCCCAGGTACATCCCCGGGAAGACGTAGCCGGCCTCCGGCTCCCCCCCGTTCAGCCCCACCCGCCCGGTCAGCCGCGGCAGTCCTTCCTCCGTTTCCATTCCGCGCGTCACCGCGACCCGGTAGTCGAGCCGCCCGTCGCCCACCACGCCACGCACGCGGACGCCCGCGTCCCGCCGGCGCAGAGCCGAGCCTTTCGGGTACATGAACGCGCTCCGATGGAACTCACGCGTCGGCAGGTCGTTGCTGAACTGCTGCGCGTGCCGCACGAACGGCAGCAGCACACGCCCCGCGTCCACCGTCGCCCACGGCGTCGCCCGCAGCGACAGCGCGGCGTCCCAGATCTCGAAGCTCCCGAAGTTCGGATCGCCGCCGCTCGCCACGAAGAACCCCAGACCCGGCACGATCTGCCCCCGCACCGAGCCCCGGACCATGCTCAGGGCGTAGTCCGCCGTCAGGTCGTGCCCCGATGCTCCGTCCCGGACGGCCGCGTCCCCCCGCATCTGCAGGAACAAACCGAAATCCGCCCACGCGCCGTCCCCGATGCGGACCTGCTGCGCTCCCGCCTCCGGGGCAGGCATCACGACCGCCCCGAGCGCGAGCGCCGCCGCGATCCCCCATCGTCCCCTGCCGGTCATAGAAAGCTCCCGTGTCGTCGCCGCGTACTGTACAATTAAGCAGTTATATAGTCGCGGAATCCGGCGGAAGGGCAAGTCGGGATTTGCCGGGCGAGGATGTAGGGAAAACCCCTATGCCGGCCGCGCGGCGTGGCTCACCAGCCGGGCCGCGCGGCGGACTCACCAGGCTGAGCGACGGACTCACCAGACTGGCCGCGCGACGGACTCACCAGGCTGGCCGCGCGACGGGGCTCCGCCGGCCGCGCGGCGGGGCTCCGCCGGCTACCAGCGGAACGCGTAGGTGATCTTCACGCTCGCGCCGCGGGAGAGAGTGGCGAAGCCTCCGCGGGTGGTGTGGTGGAGGGGGTCGGTGTGGAGCCAGTTGTGGCTGTAGACGAGGAAGACCTCGTTTCCGGGCTGGAGGATCCAGCGCAGGAGGCCGAAGAGGCCGAGCACTTCGGAGACGTCGTCGTACTGGACGGAGGTGCGGAGGCTGGTCCAGGGGCTCAGGTCCCACCCGGAGTGGAGCCGGAGCAGGTTGGTGTCGAAGGCGCCGCGGGGGAGCGAGATCTGGTTCCGGTCGTAGTCGACGGAGGCGCTGATGCCGGGGAGCGGTCGGAGGGTGAGCCCGAGGTTCCAGGCGGTGCGATCGCCGTCCCAGAAGCCGCCGTGTTCGAGCCGCGCGTTCATGGAGACGGGGCGTCGGCCGGCGGTCCTCAGGGATGCGGACTGCTCCCAGTTGCGGTAGGCGCCGGGCAGGATGCTGACGCCGTCGGCGACCTCGAAGGAGTGATCGAGGTATTCGAAGAGGTGGGTGGCGTCGAGGTGGAGGCGGTCGCCGCTCTCGAACTCGATGCCGGCGAGCTCCAGCTCCAGGCGGCGCTCCTCGACGACGCGCTGGAGGAGTGACTCGAGGTAGCGGAACTTGGCGGCGAAGGTCACCTGGCGCACGGCGGGGAGGAAGTCGGGACGGGGTCGCCATGCGATGCGCGGCTCGACGCGGCGGAAGTCGTTGCGCGGCACGAAGCCGACGGCGGGCTGGTAGGCGGCGCCGAACTCGCGGTAGGAGAGGTGGGCCTGCCAGAGGTCGTTGGGGAAGTTGAAGCGGAACCCGCGGGCGGTCAGGTCGTTCAGGCCGCGGCCGGAGTCCCGCTCCGGGTCCGAGTTCCAGACGGCGAAGGCCTCGAGCTCGAAGTTCTGGTGGCCGAAGAGCCGGGACGTGGCGTAGTCGAGGTCCAGTCCCAGGGTATGCCGGTCGGGGGGCGCCAGTCCGTCGGGGCCGGGCGCGGTGGCGCGGCGGGTGTAGACGGCCCCGAGCGTGGATCGCTCGAGGATGGCGCGCTTGACCCGGGCCACGGTGAAGTCCTCGGCCCCGAAGACGTCGGTGGCGCCGGTGCGGACCTGGAGCAGGCCGAGCTCGTAGGCGCCGGCCTGGCCGCCGAGCCGGCCGCCGAAGTCGATCGGCACGGCCTCTCCCGAGCGCAGGCCGATGCGGCGGGAGAAGTAGGGGCTCGGGCCGCTGCTGGGTGCGAACGAGAAGACGCCGGAGCCCTCGAGGAAGAAGTCGCGCTGTTCGGGGAACCGGAGCGGGAAGCGGGTGAGGTTCACCCGTCGCTGATCGACCTCGACCTCGGCGAAGTCCGTGTTCACGCTGAGCGCCGCGCGCAGGCCGGGGCTGATGCTGTAGCCCACGTCGAAGCCCAGGTCGCCGGGGAAGCTGTGCGGGTCGTCGGGGCCCGCCGTCTGACGCCAGTTCTGTACGGCGTATGGCGTCACCTCCACGCCGAGCCCCTGCGAGACACCCTGGATGCCCCGCAGCGTGCCCGCGTGGGCCGGCTCGAAGAGCGGCTGGTTGCGACGCGAGCCGGCCCAGCGGATCTCCTCGTTCCTGTGCCGCAGCGTCCGCTGGAAGTTGATCCCCCAGGCGTCGGCGGTAGGGTCGAAGTTCAGGGTGCTGAACGGGATCCGGATCTCGGCAGACCACCCGTCCTCCAGGCGCGCGGTGCGGGCCTCCCAGACCCCGTCCCAGCTCTTGTTGACGCCGAAGTGCCCGCCGGCGCCGAGCAGCCCGTCGCCCATCAGCCCGGCCGGGTTGATCTCGAAGAAGTAGCCGGTCCGGCCGTCGCGGAAGGTGTCCAGGATCCACATGAAGCGGTCGTCGGTCCCGAGGCCGGCGTCCCGCCGCCGCTGGTAGGCGAGGATGGCGTCGGGATCGCCGAACAGTTTGGCGCCGATGTAGAGCGCGTCCGCGTCGTAGACGACGCGCACCTCGGTCCGCTCCGACGGCTCCGCTCCTTCCCGCGGCTCGACCTGCACGAAATCGGTGATCGGTCGGGCACGCTCCCAGGCGGCGTCGTCGAGCCGGCCGTCCAGGTCGATGGCGGCGGGGCCGGCGAGCCGGAGCGCGTCCACGCCCGGCCGGTCCGCCCGGGCCGTCGGCTCGGCGGGGCCCTGGGCCGCGAGCGGCAGCGCGCCGCCGCCCCAGGCGAGCC
>JBKGZE010000238.1:0-4561 GCA_046545735.1 Gemmatimonadota bacterium
ATGGCCACCACCGCCGGGATGATCTACGGCGCGATCGCGTAAGGCACCCGAACGCCACGGCCGTGTCCGCTCCCGGGCGGCACGGGCCGGGGAGAAGGCGGTAACGTGAAATGAACGACAAACAGGTTCTCCTGAACGCGCTGGAGTTCCACGGGCACAAGTGCTGGGCCAGCACCATGGGGGTCCGTCTCGGGCTGGAAGCCATGCGGGCGCTGGGCGTGGAGCGAAGCGGGCGAAGTCGCTGCACGCCGTCGTGGAGATCGGCGACCACCACGGCGCCATGTGCTTCGGCGACGACGTCCAGTACGCGACGGGGTGCACGTTCGGGAAGGGCAACATCGAGAAGGACCCCAAGGGGAAGCTGGGGCTGACGCTGGTGGACAAGGCGAGCGGCCGCGGAGTGCGGGTCCGCTACAGGCCCACGCTGCAGCCCCGCATCTACTGAACGCGGGATGGACACCCGCACCTTCGAGGAAATCCGGCGTCGCCCAATGGTACCGCCGCGGGAGCCTGTCCGCCGTCGGACCGGGCTCGAAGCCTTCGAGGTACGCGTCCAGCTCGAGCGGTGTCAGGATGCGGCGGCGGATCTCGGCGGCCGCAGCCGCCCCGGTCACCCTCTGGATGATCATGCCAAGCAGGGTGAAATTGCTGTTCGAGTAGCTGAAGCGCTCGCCGGCCGGGGAGAGCGGGGGATCGCCCCTGATGTAGTCCAGAGTGGCGGTATTCTCCCAGACCCGGGCCACATCGAGACGGTCGCCCCGACCTTCCCGGACCCAGAGGGGATCGTCCTCCCAGCTGGGGATCCCGCTCGTGTGATTGAGCAACTGCGCGATCGTCGCCGTACCCGCATTGGGCACATCCGCAACGGAAGCTCCCAGCATGCCGCACCGCCCGGCGGCGTCGCGCATGCGGCCCCCGAGAGAAGGATCCAGAGCCCCGACGGAGACGCTCAGCGTCACCTCCAGTCGCGGCGCCACGCTTGGCCGGTGCACGTCAACTCCGGGAGACGCCAGCGCGATGGTCGAGAAGTCGGCGACGGAGATTGCGCGTTCACGGACCGGGCAGACGCACTTCAGGGGGCCGGTGCCCCCGACGTCCGGCTCAGCCGCGCTCTTCCCTCTCCTGGAACAGCTGCAGGTACCTGTCGAAGCCGAAAACGCGGTAGCTCTTCCTGCCCGTCATCTCCCGGAGCACCCCGATCTCCGCCATGGCGTTCGTCAGGGCGTTCGCGGCAGGCTGGGACAGGCCGGTCACCTCTTCGACCCGCTTCACATTGACGACCGGATTGCGGAAGAGATGCTCGAGCAACTGGAGACCGGGGCCGGCACGCCGACCGAGATCCTGCCCTATCCGCATCCTCTCCTCTTCACGGAGGTGCACGATCTGGCGGGCTGTCGTGGTGGCTTCCTTCGACACCTCGGCGACGCCCTGGAGGAAGAACGCGAGCCATTCCTCCCATTCTCCCTTCGCTCTGATCGCCTGCAACCGATCGTAGTAGTCCTGCCGGTGGCGCTTGAAGAAGATCGAGAGGTAGAGGATCGGCTCCCGAAGGATGTCTTCGTGGACGAGAAAGAATGTGATCAGCAGGCGACCGACTCTGCCGTTACCATCGAGGAACGGGTGGATCGTCTCGAACTGCGCATGCGCCAGTCCGACCCGGATGAGAGTGGGTAGCTCAGACTCGTCGTGGAGGAACCCCTCCAGCTCGTGCAGGCATCGGTGCATCTCGTCCACCGGCGGGGGAACGAATCGCGCCGTCTGCGGGGTCGGGCCCCCGATCCAGTTCTGGGATCGGCGGAACTCGCCCGGCGTCTTTGCGGCCTCCCCACCTCGCACGCCCGTCATGAGCCGCCCATGGATCTCGCGAATCAGTCGGAGAGAGAGGGGCAGCTCATGTACCCGGCCAAGGCCGTACTGGAGCGCGTCGATGTAGTTCGTGATCTCGCGCACATCCACACGCCGCTCGACCTTTTCCATCTGCACCTCCCACTCGAGCAGGTCCACCAGGGACGCCTCCGTCCCCTCGATCTGGCTCGACAGGACGGCTTCGCGACGCACGTACATGTAGACGAACAGGTCAGGGTCGGGCAGGATCTCGGCGGCCCCCACCAGTCTTCCGAGTGCCAGGGTTGCCCTCTCCAGCAACTCCTGGAGTCCAGCCGTGTTGAGGTCGGCGGGTGGGAAGGGCGCCGGTACGAACGCGGTGTACCCAGCCGACTGACGCCGGAACGCCCCCGCACGCTCAGATGGAGCGGCCATGATCTCCTCGGGAAAGGATTCTTATGCGAGCCAATGTAACGCATAAGGATAAGGCGTCAACCTTATTTCACGTCCGCACCGGCATAAGGCGCGGCCGCTACTCCTGCAACATCTCCTTCATGTCCTTGAAGAAGTTCTGCTTCAGCTCCTCGGATTCTTCGGGGCTGAGGATCTGCTGGGCGGACTTGAGGTTGAGGTGTTCTTCGGGAAGATCTTCGAAGTAGCGGGAGGGCAGGCATTCCACCGCGTCGCCGCCGCGCCGGCGGGTGAGGCAGCGTGACAGGGTGAGGCGCTTGCGGGCGCGGGTGAAGCCGACGTAGAGGAGCCGGCGCTCCTCGGCGAGCGGGTCGCCCGGCGCGGCTTCGCTGATGGACCGGCTGTGGGGCAGGATCCCCTCCTCGAGCCCGACCAGGAAGACCTCGTCGAACTCGAGCCCCTTGGCGCTGTGGAGGGTCATGAGGACGACGGCGTCCTGGTCGGCGTCGTCATCCTTGTCGTCGTCCTGGTCGAGGGCGAGGCGGGCGAGGGCGTCATGGAGAGTGGGCGGCTCCCACCCGTCGGGCGCCAGGGCGGGGCGGCCCTCGTACGCCTGCTCGGCGTCGGGGCGGTCGGCCCAGCGCTTGCGCTCGTAGCGGGAGATGGAGCCGACCAGGTCCTTGATGTTCCAGACCCGGTGCTCCTCGTCGGCGACGGCGTCGATCAGGCCGCACCCGTTCCGGAAGAACTCGAGCGCCCATCCGGCGATGGGGGTGAGCTTCGAGCCGGGCGGGTATGTGGCCGTGTGCTCCTCGGCCTTGATGAGCTGGCGGCGGGCGCGGTCGAGGATCTCGTGGAAGCCGGCGATGGCCCGGGCCTGGGCGGAGCCGACGAGGCGCGCGGACGCGCCGTCGCCAGCGGCTGCGCTGTCGGCCGCGGACGCGCCGTCGCCGGCAGACGCGCCGCCCGCCACCTGGCGCAGGATCCGGCAGAACCCCTGCCCGCGCTCGCGGGCGAGGTCGGCCACGCGCATGACGGTGGTGCGTCCGATCCCGCGGGTCGGGACGTTGATGATGCGCCGTACGGCGATCTCGTCGCTCGGGTGGGCCACGGCCCGGAGGTACGCCACGGCGTCGGCGATCTCCTTGCGGTCGAAGAAGCCGGTGCCGCCCACGACGCGGTAGGGGATCCCCTTCTCGCGCATGGCCTCTTCCAGGACCCGGGACTGGGCGTTGGTGCGGTAGAGCACGGCGTAGTCCCGCCACTTGGTCCCGTGCCGGTAGTGGCGGAGGCTGATCTCCTTCGCCACCGTCTCCGCCTCGATCCCCTCATCCTCGTGCTCGTAGACGTCGATGGGCTCGCCGATGGGGTTGTCGGTCCGGAGCGTCTTCTCGTGCCGGTGCGGGTTGGCGGCGATGATGGCGTTCGCCGCCGCCAGGATCCGCTTGGTGCTCCGATAGTTCTGCACCAGGTGGATCACCTTCGCGCCCGGGAAGTGGTGCTCGAACTCCAGGATGTTCCGGACGTCGGCGCCGCGGAAGGCGTAGATCGACTGGTCATCGTCGCCCACCACGCAGAGATTGCGGCGGCCGCCGGCCAGGTGGCGTGCCATGTCGAGCTGGACGCCGTTCGTGTCCTGGTACTCGTCGATCATGACATAGTGCCAGCGGCGCCAGAGCGAGCGGCGGACCTCCTCGTGCTCCGCCAGCAGCTGCACCGGCAGGAGCAGCAGGTCGTCGAAGTCGACGGCGCCGCACGCCCGGAGCACCTCCTGGTACCGGCCGTAGGTGTCGGCGGCGAGCACGGCGTAGTCGTCGGCGCGGCTCCCGGTGGCGGGCTCGGTCATGAGCTGGCGGCGGGCGTCGCGGGGCGCGAGGCCGCGGGTCTTCCAGTCCGAGATCCGGCGCAGCACCTGGGGCAGGTCGAAGGCGCTGTCGTCCACGTGGACCTCGGCGGCGGCCGTCTTCAGCGCGCCCAGCTGGTCCCGGGTGTCATAGATGGCGAACCGCTTCGGCAGCCCCAACAGCTCGCCGTGATCGCGGAGGATGCGCACGCCCAGCGAGTGGAACGTCGAGACGACGACGTCCCTCGCCCCGTCCCCGGCGTACGACGCCACCCGCTCCCGCATCTCGTCGGCCGCCTTGTTCGTGAAGGTGACCGCCAGGATCTGGCGCGGCTCCGCCTTCCCGGAGCGGATCAGGTGGCTGATCCGGTGGACCAGCATCTTGGTCTTCCCGCTGCCCGCGCCGGCCAGCACCAGCACGGGCCCGTCCGTCTGGAGGACCGCCTGGCGCTGCTCGGGGTTGAGGCCGCGGAGGTGGTTGGG
>JBKGZE010000239.1:0-4561 GCA_046545735.1 Gemmatimonadota bacterium
GTGTCCGAGTGTTCCGAGCCCGCAAGTCCAAGCCTCCCAAGCCTCGAGCATGTTTTGCTGACCCGCCCTGAAACGAATAGCTTCATCCTACAGCGGCGGGTGACGCGCCGCTCACCGGTTACATCGAGGCAGAAAGCGATGCAGCAGAATCCAGCGGGCATATCGATCGAGCGCCTGGAGGCCTGCCTGGCAGCGGTGGAGGAGCGGTTCCCACCATCCCGGGAATCGACGATCCCCATGCTTCAGGCGGTACAGGCGGATCTCAAGTACCTGCCACCGGAGGCGATGCAGCGGATCGCCACGCACGTGGGCCTTTCCGATGCCGCGGTCATGGGCATCGCCACCTTCTACGCCCAGTTCTACTTCGAGGCGCCGGGCAGGCACCGGATCACGATCTGCCGCGGCACCGCCTGCCACGTCCGCGGCAGCGGCGAGCTTCAGCACGACCTGTGTAAGAACCACGGGATGGAGCCAGGCAGGACCTCGCCCGACGGCATGTTCACGCTGGAGACGGTGGCCTGCTTCGGCGCGTGCGCCCTGGCCCCGGTGGTGGTGGTTGACGACAAGGTGCACCGCCAGCAGAGCGCGGCGTCGATGAAGGATCTGATCGGCTCGCTGCTTGGGGAGGGTGAGTGATCATGCCAGCGCTTGCGAGTCGGGAGGATCTGACGCGGCACCGGGAGCGGCTGCGCGCCGACTGGGACCCCGGTCGGACACGTGTGTACGTCTGCGCCGGCACGGGGTGCAGGGCCTGCGGCGGCGACGAGGTCCTGGAACGTTTCGGTGAGGAACTGCGGAGCCGCGAGGCCGGGGGCGAGGTCGTCATGACCGGCTGCCACGGCTTCTGCGAGCGCGGGCCGCTCGTGATGGTACAGCCGCGAGACACCCTCTACTGCGGGGTGACGGCGGGGGACGTGCCCGAGATCGTGGACCGGACCGTGGGCCGGGGCGAGGTGGTGGAGCGGCTGCTCTACGAGCTCCCGGGAGCGGCGCCCGGTCAGCCGGGTGAGCGGGTGGCGGAGGCGGCGGAGATCCCCTTCTACAAGCACCAGCAGCGGGTGGTGCTGGGGCTGAACGACCGCATCGACCCGACGCGACTCGACGACTACATCCGCGAGGACGGGTACGCGGGGTTCGAGCGGGCGCTGTTCGAGATGGACCCGGACCAGGTGATCGAGGAGGTCATCCGCGCGGGGCTGCGCGGCCGCGGCGGCGGCGGCTTCCCCACCGGACAGAAGTGGAAGTTCTGCCGCGCGGCCGAGGGCGACGAGAAGTACGTCATCTGCAACGCCGACGAGGGCGACCCGGGCGCGTTCATGGACCGGTCGCTGCTGGAGGGCAACCCGCACGCGGTGCTGGAAGGCATGTGCATCGGCGCGTACGCCATCGGCGCCCGCCACGGCTACATCTACTGCCGCGCCGAGTACCCGCTGGCCGTGGAGCGGCTGCGGACCGGGATCGAGCAGATGCGCGAGGCCGGTCTGCTCGGCGAGGACATCCTGGGCTCGGGCTTCTCGTTCGACATCCGGATCAAGGAAGGTGCGGGCGCGTTCGTCTGCGGGGAGGAGACCGCGCTGATCGCCAGCATCGAGGGCGAGCGCGGCATGCCTCGCCCCCGGCCTCCCTACCCGGCCACGAAGGGGCTGTTCGGGAAGCCGACCAACATCAACAACGTGGAGACGTGGGGCACGGTGCCGCTCATCGTGCAGCGGGGCGCCGACTGGTTCGCCTCGCTCGGCACGGAGAAGAGCAAGGGCACCAAGATCTTCTCGCTGGTGGGGAAGGTGAACAACACCGGGCTGGTGGAAGTGCCCATGGGCATGGAGCTCCGGGAGCTGATCTACGGGATCGGCGGGGGCGTGAAGGATGGCAAGGCGCTGAAGGCCGTGCAGACCGGCGGCCCGTCGGGCGGCTGCATCCCGGCGGAGCTGATGGACCTGCCCATCGATTACGAGTCGCTGGCGGAGGCCGGCTCCATCATGGGCTCGGGCGGGCTGGTGGTGATGGACGAGGACACCTGCATGGTGGACCTGGCCCGCTACTTCCTGGCGTTCACGCAGGACGAGTCGTGCGGCAAGTGCGTGCCCTGTCGGCTGGGCACCAAGCAGATGCTGACCATCCTGGAGGACATCTGCGCCGGCCGCGGCACGGAGCGTGACCTCGAGCTCCTGGAGGAGCTGGGGGAGGCGGTGAAGAAGGGGTCGCTCTGCGGGCTGGGACAGAGCGCGCCGAACCCGGTGCTGACCACCCTGCGCTACTTCAGGGACGAGTACCTTGACCACGTGCGCGAGGGACGCTGTGAGGCGGGCGTCTGCGCCGACCTGTTCTGGGCTCCGTGCTCCAACCGGTGCCCGGCCGAGGTCGACATCCCCGCGTACGTGGCGCTGGTGGGCGAGGAGCGGTACGAGGAGGCGCTGGCCAGCCACATCGACCGGAACCCGTTCCCGTCGGTCTGCGCCCGGGTATGTCCGCACCCGTGTGAATCGAGCTGTGTCCGCGGCGCCACCGACGAGCCGGTGGCCATACGCGCGGTCAAGCGCTTCATGGTCGACCAGGCGGTGGAGGCGGAGCCCACGGTCCTGGACCGGCCGGCCGACGAACGCCGGCGGGTGGCGGTGGTGGGCGCGGGGCCGGGCGGGCTCTCGGCCGCGTACTTCCTCCGCCGGCTGGGACACGAGGTGACCGTATACGAGGCCATGCCCGAGCCGGGCGGCATGCTCCGCTACGGCATCCCCGCCTACCGGCTGCCCCCCGAGGAGCTGGCGCGCGACATCCGACGCATCGAGGGGCTGGGCGTGGAGATCGTCTGCGACACGCCGCTGGGCGGGTCGCTCACCCTGGCCGGCCTGCGGGAGACGTTCGATGCGGTCTTCCTGGCCATCGGCGCCTGGTCGGACTGGGAGCTGGGCGTGGAGGGCGAGGAGGCCGAGGGCGTGGTCTCCGGCATCGAGTTCCTGCGCGAGGTGGCGCTGGGCGAGCAGGGGACGCTGAGCGGGGACGTGGTGGTCATCGGCGGCGGGAACACCGCCATCGACGTGGCCCGCACCGCGCTCCGGCTGGGCGCCAGCAGCTCCACCATCGCCTACCGCCGGACGCGGGACGAGATGCCGGCGCTGGCCGAGGAGATCGACGAGGCGGTGGAAGAGGGCGTGGCGCTGGAGCTGCTGGTGTCGCCGGCGCGGATCCACACGGCGGGCGAGGACGGGAAGGTCCGGGCGACGGCCATCGAGCTGCAGCGCATGGAGCTGGGGGCGTTCGACTCGAGCGGCCGGCGCCGACCCGTACCCATCGAAGGCGACACGGTGACGCTGCCCGCCGCCCGGGTGGTCCGTGCCACTGGCCAGCAGCCGGTCCCCGGCGAGGGGTTCCCCGACCTCGGGCGCGGCAACAAGGTCAAGGCCGACCGCTTCACGCTGGCCACAAGCCTGCCGGGCGTGTTCGCCGGCGGCGACGTAGTGCTGGGTCCGGCCACGGTGGTGGAGGCCATCGCCCAGGGGCGTCGCGCGGCCGAGGCCATCGAGCGCTACCTGCATCCGGAGGCGGCGGCGCCCCTGCCCTGGTGGGCGGAGCGCGAGCTGGACACGACGTTCGATCCCGCCGCGGCCGTCTCCAGCGCCGGGCGGGCCCGGGCGAAGAAGGCTGATCCGGGCGAGCGCGCCGCCACCTTCGCCGAGGTGGAGCGGGCGCTCTCCCGGGAGGCGGCGATCACCGAAGCGGGTCGCTGCCTGCGGTGCGACTACGGCAAGCAGACGGTCGCCAGGAACGGGGCCGGGGCGGTGACGGGGAAGGAGGTGCAGTCATGATCAATCTCACCATCGACGGCCGGCCGGTATCGGTGGCGAAAGGCCAGACGGTGCTGCAGGCATGCGAGGCCGCCGGCGTCTACGTCCCCACGCTCTGCGAGAGCCCGGACCTGGTGCCGTACGGCGCCTGCCGCTTCTGCATCGTCAAGATCGACGGCGTGCGCGGACTGCCGACCTCGTGCACCACGCCCGCCGCCGAAGGCATGACGGTCACGACCGACGACGAGGAGATCCGGCAGGTGCGGACCATGACGGCGCAGCTGCTGCTCGCCGACCACCCGCTCGACTGCCTCACCTGCAGCAGCAACGGGAGCTGCGGGCTGCAGGAGATCGCCGGCTACCTCGGGATCACCGAGCGCGTCCTGCGCCCGATGGAGCGGGAGGCC
This sequence comes from Gemmatimonadota bacterium, assembly GCA_046545735.1. Classification (GTDB taxonomy): domain Bacteria; phylum Gemmatimonadota; class Gemmatimonadetes; order Longimicrobiales; family RSA9; genus JAWVYT01. Next base: position 4,190 of record JBKGZE010000239.1, read on the forward strand.
CGGCTCGACGAGAGCAATCCGACGTTCGTAATGGACCTGAGCAAGTGCGTGCTGTGCGGGATCTGCGTGCGCACCTGCCGCGAGGTACAGGGGGTGGGCGCCATCGACCTGGTCCGACGCGGCTTCGAGACGGCGGTGGCGCCCTTCGGCGAGGTCGCGATCCGGGAGTCGGTGTGCGAGTCGTGCGGCGAGTGCGTGGAGCGCTGTCCCACCGGCGCGCTGTCGCCCCGGGGCTTCCTGCCGCCGCAGCGCACCGCGTCCTCCGTCTGCCCGTACTGCGGCACCGGCTGCCTGATCAGGCTGGGCACCCGGGGCGACCGGATCGTCAGCGCCCGCGGCGACCGCAGCTCCCCGGTGGCGCAGGGCCGGCTG
>JBKGZE010000240.1:0-4560 GCA_046545735.1 Gemmatimonadota bacterium
GCCCCGCGGCGATCAGGACTCCGCCGATGGATTCGGCGAACGCGGCCAGGAAGCCGAAGGAGGTGTGGCCGAAGCCGATGCCCAGGTGCTCCACCGCGCTGCCGACCTCCGCCCAGCGCTCGGGGCCGCCGGTGAGCTTGCCCCAGCCGTGGAAGTAGATGAAGCCCAGTCCGAATCCGAGCCGGAGCAGCAGGAGCCCCAGGTCCATCCAGCGTTCATCCTGTCGCGGCATCCGTCCTCCTCTTCAAGGGGTGGGTGCTGAGCTGCACGTCATTCAGTGGCGGTCGGGGCCAGCCGGTTCGCGATCTCCCGCCACTCGGGCACGAGCCTTCGGACCTCGTACTGCGGTCGCACGTCCACGGGCACGTCCGCCAGCCGGGCTACGGCTTCCTCGATCTCGGGGCTCACCTGGCCGTACCGCGCAATGAGCTCGCCCGCGCGCTCGTAGTCGCCCTCCGCCTGGAGCGTGAGGACCTCGGTGGCCAGCGAGCGGACGGCCTCCTCCATGGCGGCCAGGTCGGCCGTGATCATGCCGTCCTGGTCGAACTCGAGGGCGCCCTTCTCCAGGAGCCAGTTGAACTGGATCAGGTTGGCCCGCCCGTGCGCCTCGGTGGCGCCGAACCGGATGGAGCGGAAGTAGTCGGGCAGCTCGCTCACGAGGGCGGCCCGGACGAAGTCGTCGTCGTAGAGCCCGCGGTCCCGGAGCACCGTCAGGTTGTGGAGCCCGACCACGTCCGCCTTGACCTCCTCAATGGCGCTGTAGCGGTCCTCCAGCGCCTGGTTCACGGTGATCCGCTCCCCATTGCGGGTGATGTACCCGGGGCCGAGGCCGTGGGCCAGCTCGTGCATGAGCACGCTCGTGAACCACGGCTGGAACGCGAGCTCGTCCAGCATGGCCGGGTCGAGGACCGCCCGGGCGATGGGCCGGAGGATCTGGTCGAACTTGGCCTGGCTCACGTTCCTGAGCATGACCTTCTTCGACCCCTTGGCCGCCCGGACCCGCTCGTCGTTGGGCAGGTTGAACGCGATGGTCTGGACGCCCGCTCGCGTGTCGCCGGCGGTGTAGACCACGTCCACCACCCGCATCGGGCTCTCGAACCCCCGGTCCAGGTTCTTCATCCGGTCCGGGATCGGCAGGTTCTCCTCCAGCGTGCGGAGCGCGCCCTTGAGCGTGTCCAGCTCCGCGCTCGCCCGCGCGTCGGCAACGGTGACGAAGCTCTCGAACGCCGCCTTGTAGCCCATCAGGTTGTCCTCGTAGACTTCGTACGGGCCGATGGTCGGCTCGATCCTCGTCCCCTCGATGTCCATCCACGCCATGTCGCTCGGGTAGTAGTCGTTCGAGAGGAACGACTCGGCCCGGCTCTCCAGGTAGCTCGAGAGCGTCTCGTTCTCCGAGAGCGCCGCCGCGTCGCGCAGCAGCTCGGCGGCCCGCCGCAGCTCCGGCCCGAACGCGCGGCTGTAGGGCACCGCCACCAGTGCGTCGCCGCGGCGCTCGACCAGCGTGAACGGGTCCGTGAGGGCGTCCCGCTGCTCGGGGTGGGCTTCGATGTACGCCTGCAGCTCCTCCCGCGTCAGGTCGACCGGGTAGTAGCCGGCCCCGGCCGGTTTCTCGCCCACAGCCAGGAACGGCCGGTGCTCCGCCTGCCGGTCCCAGGGGCCCACCATGATGTCGTAGTAGATGGCCCCCGGATCGTTCTCGCCCCGGTTCGCCACCCGCTCCGCCCATTCCGGATTTTCCGGCGCCACCTGGCGGCCGAAGAGGTCGTGCATGATGTCCGACGCCTCCACCAGCTTCGCCAGGACCGCCTTCTCCCAGTCCTCCAGCGCCGTCTCATCGAACGCGATGGACGTCGGCGCGAAGCTCGCCACCCGCTCCTCGAGCTCCGCCTCGGTCACGCCTTCCGCCAGTGCCATGGGCTCGTCGTTGCGCTCGATCGTGCAGCCCCCCAGCAGCAGCGCCGCGATGGCGCCAGTCCAGACAACCTTGCGAAGACCCGTCATCAGATCATCCCATCCACGGTCCATTCATGTCCGAATTCCGAACTCGAAGTCGAACGCCGACGTTGAACCCGCCGGGCGGTGCGGGGAGCGGGGGCTCTCCCGTATCCGGAGCTCGAACAGCTCCGGACGCTGGTAATGGCCGGCCACGTCCAGCGTCATGGCTTCTTCCACGTTACGGCGGTAGTCGAGCTCGGCCACCAGTACGCCGGGCTCATCGTACAGCGGACCCGCGAGATAGGATCCGTCGGGGCCGACGATGGCGCTGCCGCCGGAGAGGAGCCACTGGTCGGGGGAGCGCACCTTGTCCGGGCTGGGCTCGAGCCCTTCGGGCAACGCCGACGCCCGCATCAGCTGCCCGGCGGCGATGACGTGGCAGCGGGCCTCGAAGGCGTAGCAGCGGCTGGCCTGCTGGTGCATCCCGTTCACGCCCACCGCCGCCGACCACACGGCCACGTGCACGTCCTCGCCCGCGTCGTGGAGCGCCTGCCGGGCCAGCGGGTTCCAGTGCTCCCAGCAGATGAGGCCGCCGACGCGACCGGCGGGGGTGTCCACCGGGCGCAGCCCCGCCGTATCGCCGGGGCCCCAGACCAGCCGCTCGGTGTACGTGGGGGTCAGCTTGCGGTGGTGGTTCAGCAGCGCGCCGTCGGGGCCGTAGGTGAGGAGTGCGTTGTAGAGCGTCGCCCGACCGGGACCCGCCAGCACCCGCTCGCTGGCGCCGACCACCAGCGTGATCCCGAGACCCCGGGCGAGCGCCGAGAGCGCGGCGCCCGACTCCCCGTCCACGATCACGCTGTTCTCCACCAGCCGCATGTACTCCGCCTTCACGGGCGCGTGGTCCCACAGCCCGGCGTCCCGGCAGTAGTCCAGCCAGGTGGGGTAGCCGGGCAGCCACGTCTCCGGGAAGACGACGAGGGTGGCTCCCTCCGCCGTCGCCTCCTCGGCCAGCGCCCGCGTCCGCTCCAGCCCCTCCGCCAGCGTGCCCGGCTGCTCCGCCTGCACCACCGCAGCGATCGTGTTCCCCACCCCGCTCCTCCTCTCCAGAGCTACTTCGTCAAGAAATTCACGTGATAGGCGCCGAAGCCCGCGTCCTCTTCACCGATTGCGACCACGATCCCCGGCGCACGACGCGCACGGATCGCTTCGTCCAGCTGCGTCACCACCATCGTCGACCACTCGGCCACCCGCGCCGCTCCATCTCGGCCTCGATCTCCGTCTGGAGTCCGGCGGGCACGCGAATCCCTCGTGCGATGGATTTCGGCATGTGGTGGGGGACGGTTTACGGCTTACGGCTTACGGTTTACGGTTTACGGCTTACGGCTTACGGCCGTGGCGTGCACTGTGTGCACGTGTCACGATGCGATGCGGGTGGGCCGCAGGGCAAGAGGTGGCGGGCGCGGGCGCGGGCGCGGGCGCGCGGGCGCTAGGGTGGTCAGCGGGATCAGCGCAGGACGAGCTCGAGGCCGTCGTAGGCCAGCTCGGCCTGGATGCCTCGCTCGTCGGCGAGCGCCCGGAGCTCGGCGGCGAGGGTGGACTCGTCGCCTTCCACGATCTCGCGGCCGCAGTGGGTGATGATGGCCCGGGGCACGCCTTCCTTCCGGCACCAGGTGAGCTGGGTCCGGACCGGGGCGTGGCCGATGAGGGTGTCGCCCCGCTTCCGGACGAACGACCGGGTCATGGTGGCGCCGTCGCCGATGTAGAGCCGGCAGCCGGCGAGGGCCTCGTCGCGGTCGTTGATGTAGACGAGGTCGGGCGCGTACCAGATCGTGACCCGGCCGGCGGTGATCCGGTATCCCACCGCGGGGGCCCGGATGCTGTGCTCCACCGGGAAGGCCTCCAAGGTGATGTCGCGGATCGGGAACGGGGTCCGGGGCTTCACCTCCCGCCGGTCCTCTTCCGGGATCGGGTAGGCGGCCATGTCCTCCCAGGCGACGTCGGTGGCCCACACCGGCGCGGGCGACCCGACCTCCAGCCCCCACGCGTGGTCAGGGTGGGCGTGGGTGATCACCACCGCGTGCGGCCGGGGCCGCAATTCGTGCACCGCCTCCCGCCAATCCGCGCCCGCGTCGATCATCACCCGACCGCCCCGGTACTCCACCAGGAGGGAGGTGTGCATCCGATGACGGGGAGTGCGGGCCTGGATCTCACCGCGCGTACCGAGGAAGGTGAGTTTCATCAGGGCTCGCTCGCTCGAGGGCTCGCTTCGCTCGTTGGTATGGCGGGGTGGGGAGTGCAAGGGGTGTTCCGGGGCCCGGGTCGTCCTCTGCGTGCTCGCTGGCGTGTTCCTCGCGCAGAGCTGCCCTTGACTTCGGTTTTTGTTCGGTACATCCTACGGGCCCTCGACATCGAATGGCTGGGGTCTGGAAGGAGGAGGAGCGTGGGGGCGGTACCGGCGGAAGTGCTGAAGCTACGGAAGCAGCTGGAGCGTCGGTTTCCGGATGCGCAGCCCGTCCGACAGGGGACGACGGGGGCGGTGGCGACGGGTGTTTTTGCACTGGACGGAGTGCTGCCGGCGGGGGGCCTTCCGCGGGGTCGTGTGACGCTGTGGCACCCGGGAGGCGG
>JBKGZE010000241.1:0-4529 GCA_046545735.1 Gemmatimonadota bacterium
GCACCGCTCCGGGCGACGGCGCCGCGGCGGCCGGCCCGGCGGCGCGCGCGGCCGTGGCCGCGGACGGGCTCACCCGGCGGTTCGCAGAGCTGGTGGCCGTGGACGCCCTGTCGTTCGAGGTCGCGCCCGGCGAGCTGTTCGGTCTCGTGGGCCCGGACGGCGCGGGCAAGACGACGACGCTGCGCATGCTCGCGGGCATCCTCACCCCCTCCGACGGCGACGCCACGGTGGCCGGCTTCTCCGTGGTCGCCGAGCCGGACCGGGTGCGGCCCCACATCGCCTACATGTCCCAGCGGTTCGGCCTCTACACCGACCTCACGGTGCGCGAGAACCTCGACTTCTACGCCGACCTCTACCGTGTACCGAAGGGGGAGCGGCCGAAGCGGCTGGAGCGGCTCTACACGTTCAGCAACCTGGCCAGCTTCGAGGACCGGTTGGCGGGGAACCTCTCGGGCGGAATGAAGCAGAAGCTTTCGCTCTCGTGCGCGCTCATCCACCGGCCCGACATCCTGCTCCTGGACGAGCCCACCTTCGGCGTCGACCCCATCAGCCGGCGCGATCTCTGGCTCATCCTCCACGAGATGGTGGCGGAGGGGGTGACCGCAGTGGTCTCGACCGCGTACCTGGACGAGGCGGAGCGGTGCGACCGCGTGGTCTTCCTCCACGAGGGCCGGGTGCTGGCGCTGGACGCGCCCGACCGGCTCCAGCGCTCGCTGCCGGGACGGGTGCTCGAGGTCCGCTCCGACCACCCGCGACGCGCCCGGGACCTGCTCCGGGAGCGGGAGGACGTCCGGCGGGCATCGCTCTTCGGGAACGCCGTGCACGCGGTGGTGGCCGAGGACGTGGAGCCCGACGCGATCGCGGCCGGCCTGGCCGACGCGGGCGTGACCGTGCGGGAGGTCCGGTCGGTGGCGCCGTCGCTGGAGGACGTGTTCATCGAGCGGGTCCCCGCGGCGAGCCATGGCTGAGCGCGCGATCGAGGCCCGCGGCCTCACCCGCCGGTTCGGCGACTTCACCGCCGTGGACGACGTGAGCTTCCACGTGGACGAGGGGGAGATCTTCGGGTTCCTTGGCCCGAACGGCGCCGGCAAGACCACCACGATCAAGTTGCTCATCGGCCTGCTGCCGCCCTCGGCGGGGACCGCGCGGGTGGCGGGGCTCGACGTGGCGGCGGGCGGGGCGCTGCGGCAGCGGATCGGCTACATGTCGCAGCTCTTCTCGCTCTACCCGGACCTGACGGTGGACGAGAACATCGAGCTGTTCAGCGGCCTCTACGGCGTCACGGGAGACCGGTACGAGGAACGCCGGCGGTGGGTGCTGGAGATGGCGGACCTGCGGGAGCGGGCGGACCGGCTCACCGCGGAGCTCCCGCTGGGCTGGAAGCAGCGCCTGGCCCTGGGCTGCGCGGTGCTGCACGAGCCCCCGATCCTGCTGCTGGACGAGCCCACGTCCGGCGTGGACCCGCTGGCGCGCCGGCGGTTCTGGGACCTCATCGACGCGCTGGCCGCCGCGGGGACCACGGTCCTGGTGAGCACCCACTACATGGAAGAGGCCGAGTACTGCCACCGGCTCGCCCTCATGAACCGGGGCCGCCTGATCGCCCTCGACTCGCCCGACCGGCTCCGCGCGTCGCTGGACCTGCCCATCTGGGAGGTGGCCGTGCCGGAGCCGGCCACCGCCGTCGAAGCGCTCGATGGCCGCGATGGCGTGCTGGAAGCGGCGCTGTTCGGCCGGCTCGTCCACGTGATGACGGAGCCCCACGCCGGCCGCGACCGCATCCGGACCCACCTCGCCGCCGCCGGCCTGGAGCCCACCGCGGTGGAGATGGTGCCGCCGTCGCTGGAGGACGTGTTCGTCGCCCTGGTCCGCCGCGAGGGCGGCGCGCGGGAGGGGTGAGATGAGCGGAACACGGCTCCTGGCCATGGCCCGGAAGGAATGGCTCCAGCTCCGCCGCGACCCGCGCAGCATGAGCATGGCCTTCGTGCTGCCGATCCTGATGCTCCTCTTCTTCGGATACGCCATCACCTGGGACGTGCAGGACCTGGAGCTCAGGGTCCTCGACCAGGACCGGACGGCCCGCAGCCGCTCGCTGGTGGAGGCGTTCCAGTCCAGCGGTTACTTCCACGTGGTCGAGCGGCTGGAGCGGTACGACCAGGTGGGCGGGGCGGTGGGCACCGGCGACGCGGGCTCGGTGCTGGTGATCCCGCCGGGCTTCGCCGCGGACCTGGCGGCGGGCCGCGAGGCGCCGGTCCAGCTCCTCCTGGACGGCGCCGACGCCAACAGCGCGACCATCGCCTACGGCTACGCCGGCGCCATCGTGGACCGGTGGTCGCGGGACGTGGTCCTGGCGGGCCGGTCCGTCACGCTCCCGCTGGAGGCGGACATCCGGACGTGGTACAACCCGACGCTGGAGAGCCGGAACATGATCGTGCCGGGTCTGGTGGCGGTGATCATGATGACCATCGCGGCCATGCTGACGGCGCTCACGATCGCCCGGGAGTGGGAGCGCGGGACCATGGAGCAGCTGGCGTCGACCCCGGCCACGAGGGCGGAGATCCTGGTGGGCAAGCTGATCCCCTACATCGTGATCGGGCTGGTGGACGTGGCGCTGATCGTGGTGGCGGGAGTCCTGGTGTTCGACGTGCCCTTCCGCGGGTCGCTCGTGGTCTTCGCCGCCCAGACGCTGCTCTTCCTGGTCGGCGCCCTCGGCCTCGGGATGGTGATCTCGGTCGCGGCGAAGACCCAGCTGCTCGCCACCCAGGTCGCCCTCATCGGGACCCTGCTGCCCTCGCTGCTCCTCAGTGGCTTCCTCTTCGAGATCGCCGCCATGCCTGAAGCGCTGCAGGCCGTCAGCTTCGCCGTGCCCGCCCGGTACTACGTGGTGGTGGCCCGGGGCATCATGCTCAAGGGGGTGGGGCCGGGCGTGCTCTGGATTCAATCGGCGTTCATGGTCGCGTTCGCGCTCGTCGGCTTCGCCCTGGCCATGCGGGTCTTCCGCAAGGAGATCGCGTGATGCGCTTCGACCGGACCCGCATCGCCCGCATGATCCGCAAGGAGTTCCGGCAGATCTTCCGCGACCCGCGGATGGCCCGGATCATCTTCATCGCCCCGATCATCCAGCTCGTCGTCTTCGGCTACGCGGTGAACACCGACATCCGGGAGACGGCGATGTTCGTGGTCAGCCACGACGCGTCACGGGAGACCCGCTCGCTGGTGTCCGCCCTCACCGCCTCCGGCTACTTCCGCGTGGTGGGCCGATCCGAGGACCCGCGGGAGCTGACCCGCGCGCTGGATTCCGGTCGCGCCATCGTGGGGCTCCAGATCCCGCCGGACTACACGCAGCGGCTGGTGGGCGGCCGGGGTGCCGAGGTCCAGGTGCTGGTGGACGGCAGCAACTCGAACACGGTGACGGTGGCCCAGAGCAACGCGCTCCGTATCATCCGCCAGTACACCGAGGCCCGGCTCGAGACCGCTACGGGGAGCTCCCTCCCGGGCGGGGTCGACCTCCGGCTCCGGGCCTGGTACAACCCGGACCTGGCCAGCCGCGTCTACAACGTGCCCGCCGTCCTCGGCGTGATCGTGCTCCTCATGGCGCTCCTGCTCACAGCCCTCAACATCGTCCGGGAGCGGGAGATGGGCACCCTCGAGCAGCTCCTGGTCACACCCCTGGAGCCCGCCGAGTTCATCCTCGGCAAGACCCTCCCCATCATCGCCATCGCCATGGTCCAGTTCACCCTGGTCATCCTGGTGGCCATCTTCTGGTTCGGGATCCCGCTCCGGGGACCGCTCCTCGACCTCGTCCTCGCTGCCCTCATCTACACCGTGGCCGGGCTCTCCTTCGCGCTCCTGATCTCCACCGTGGCCCGCACGCTCCAGGAGGCGATGATGGTCATCTTCCTCTTCTTCATGCCCGCCATCATCCTGAGCGGCTTCATGTTCCCGATCTTCACCATGCCCGAGATCTTCCAGTGGCTCACGCTGCTGAACCCGATCCGACACTTCCTGGAGATCGTCCGGCCCGTATTCCTCAAGGGGTACGGCCTCGCGGAGCTGTGGCCCCGGTACCTGGCGCTCCTGGCCATCGCCGCGGCGGGCTTCGCGGCGGCCCGCCTCCGGATCGCCCGGACTGGACTGTAAGCCCCACCGCCCGGCCGCCGCACACCTGGGACGGGCGGGGACGTGATGCCCCCACGTCCACGTACGACGGCGGGAGCGGCAGCCCTTCGATGACCTCTCGCGACAGCCTTACAGTCGGAACTCCCGCAGGATTCGCTTCTCCTTCTCGCCCTCGATCTCGGCCTCCAGCCGGATGTAGGGCTCGAGCCCGCTTCCCTTCAGCTTGTCGCGGAAGAGCTGGTCGAGCTGGAAGACGCCGGCGGAGTTGGACATCTCGATGATCAGCCGGATGGGCCTGGCGTCGCCGCGCTCTATGTGGACCCGATCGATGGCGGCGGCGGAGACGGAGTGGATGCTGACGGAGCTCTCGCGTTCGAACGGGATGCAGGAGCGGCCCTTGGCCATGTCGAGGG
>JBKGZE010000242.1:0-4526 GCA_046545735.1 Gemmatimonadota bacterium
CCGCGCTCCGTCCAGCACCCACTTCGGCGTCCCCACGGTGTTGGAGATGAGCAGGCCGAAGATCAGCGCCCAGATGGCATAGCCCAGACCCCAGGCCCGGACCGAGACCTGCGCGGCCACCAGGAAGGAGAGGATCGCCAGCAGGTAGACGACCCAGAACCCCGCCAGGTACGTCTTCCAGCGCTCCTTCATCGCCGCGACGCCCACCGTGCTGACCGCGGCCAGCGCCAGGCCCAGCACGATCAGCCCCTCGGTTCGACCGCTCAGGGAGAGGAGTGGGTCGGTCGCCCAGCGCTGAAGTCTCGGGGCCCCCGCCACCGCGCCGACCGCGATGGTAAGGAAGATCAGGACGGCGAACCAGATCGACCAGTAGTCCTCGGTCCGCCAGAGCTTTCGGAGCTCTTCGCCCATGCGGAACCTCCTCGTCCCTCGGCCGGGGGGCGGCCGGGTCATGAGCACCCGGCAGCGCCGGGCCGATTCGCGAAAACTTGATCCACGGTAACCAATCGGCTGGACTGCAGCAATCAGAGCGGGATCCAGCCTCCGGAATGAACTGAAACTTCACGTACTCCTCCTCCGTCAGGGGAGAGCGCGGCCCGGGAGGCGAGGCCGAAATTTCCGGAGGAAGCGTGACCATGACCGTCATAGAGACGCAGGACCTGACCAAGCGGTACCGGAAGACGCTGGCCGTGGACCGGGTGTCCTTCACCGTGGAGCGCGGGCAGATCTACGGCTTCCTGGGCCCGAACGGCTCGGGGAAGACCACGACCATCGGGATGCTCCTCGGGATCACCACCCCCACAGGCGGCTCCTTCCGCCTCTTCGGCGAGCAGGGGCCGGGCGACCTGCACCGGGTGCGGCGGCGCGTGGGCGCCACGCTGGAGCAGCCGAATTTCTACCCGTACCTCAGCGGCTACGACAACCTGCGGATCGCGGCAACGGTGAAGGGGGCGGAGCGGACCCGGATCGACGAGGCGCTCGAGGTCGTCGGGCTGAGCGACCGTCGCAAGGACCGGTTCGGTACGTACTCGCTGGGCATGAAGCAGCGGCTCGCGCTGGCCGCCACGCTGGTGGGCGACCCGGAGTTGGTCATCCTGGACGAGCCGGCCAACGGGCTCGACCCGGAGGGGATGCGGGAGATCCGCGAAATCATCCTGGAGCTGGGCGAGCGGGGAAAGACGATCTTCCTGTCCAGCCATCTGCTGCACGAGGTGGAGCGGACGTGCACGCACGTGGCGGTGATACGGAAAGGCCGGATCATGCGCCAGGACAGCGTGGCCGGGCTGCTGAGCACGAACGTGGTGGCGGAGCTGCGCGCCCCGGACGCGGACGGGCTCGAGGCCGCCGTCCGGGCCTACCCGGGGACGGTCGCGGTCCGTCGTGAGGGGGAGGCGGTGGTGGCGCAGCTCGCGGACGGGGACCTGGGCGACCTGAACCGGTTCCTGACCAGGGGCGGGATCTACCTCTCGCGCCTCGCCCACCGACAACGCTCGCTGGAGGACGCGTTCCTGGAGATCACCCGCACGGAGGAGGAGGTGGCGGCATGACCGCGGCGATACTGGCGCGCACGGAGTGGATCAAAACAACCCGACGGCTTGCCTTCTGGGTGACCCTCCTCTGCCTGGGCGCGCTGAGCGGGGTCATCTACTTCGACCGCCGCGCCACCGGGCTCGCGAGCGGGAACACGCCGCTCTTCGAACTGCCGGGCGCCTGGTCCGACATCGTCGGAGAGCCGGGCCCGCTGCCAGGGATGGCGGCCGCCATCCTCATCGTCCTCCTGATCGCCGCCGAATTCTCGTGGCGCACCGCGCGCCAGAACGTCATCGACGGCCTCTCCCGCCAGCAGTTCTACGGCGGCAAGGTGCTGCTCCTCCCGGCCGTCGCCGCCACCGTCTTCGGGATGGTGGTGGCGATCGGGGCCCCGTCGCGCTCTGGGGCACCGACCCGGGCGCCCTGGCCCAGGGCGTCATCGGCCGCCACGACCTGGCCTTCCTGGCCGGCGGACTCCTCTCCGTGGCCGGCCTCGCCGCGCTCGGCCTGCTCTTCGCCACGCTCGTGCGCAGCGCCGGACCCGCCATCGCCCTCTTCTTCTTCTACATCGCCTTCGCCGAGCAGATCCTGGCCATCGGCATCGGGCGGCTTTTCCCGGCGGCCCAGCCCGTCCTGGTGTACCGGCCCGCCAACCTGTTCATGAGCGGCTTCACCGCCAGCGAGCACTTCTACCCCGCCGAGCAGCAGGCGGCCATCGCGAGGGCGCTGGAGAGAGGCGCGGATGCGCCCACGTTCCTGGACCCGGGGGTCATGGCCGCGGTCGGGCTCGGCTGGATCGCCCTCTTCCTCGGGGCCGGGTTCCTCGCCTTCCGACGTCGCGACCTGTAGCGCGCCCGCCACCCGGGCCACCCCGGGCTCCCGACGGCGCGAGGCTCCGGGCGGTCCCCGGGCTGCCCTACCCGGTCCGGACCGCTTCGGCCGGGTGGGCGCCCTCGTCGACCCTGTCGTAGTCCAGCTCACTGCCGCGCAGGCTGTGCGGGACGAGGTATACGACGAGCATCACGGCCGTCGCCAGGACCACGGCGACGCGGCCGGCGCGCTCCCGACCCCGCCGCTCCCCGGCTCCACGGCGACTCAGACCCAGCACGGCGCAGGCGGCGAGCCAGACCAGCCACATGATCAGCGTCTTGTTGTCGGTCAGGTCGTAGCCGAGGGGGAATCCGGTCCAGTAGGCGCCGAACGCGTGTTTCTGGACAACCGGCCCCAGGATCATGCCGCCGACCGACATGAGGCCGAGGGCGAGCCAGGCGTACCGCCGGGCCTCGCGCCGGCCGACGAGCGCGGCCAGCCCCGCGCGCACGCCGATCAGGATGGCGAAGAACATGAAGAGCACGTGCGGCACCAGGGCGGCGGCGGGGACCGGGTCCTTGAAGCGGATGATGGGGTCTTCTTCGGGCGACGACGGGATCCGCACGACGCCGGCGTCGGTCTCGAGCTCCACGTGGTACTCGAGCTTGCCGGCCGCCGGCTGCCGCGGGAGCGGGGCTTGGAGCACGTCGCGGGAGGCCCGGAAGGGGACCCGCGCCAGCGGGTCGTCGGTAGGATACCGACGGTACACGAGGACCGCCTCGGCATCGCCCGGGTCCGGGATCTCCACGATCGCGTCCTGGGGGGTGTTCGCGCTGCGGATCAGCGCGTAGGCGAGCTCGACACCGCCGATCTCGGTGGTGCCGCGCAGCGGGTAGGTCGGGCCGGTCGCCCGCTGGTAGACGGCCGCGCCGAGCATCGTCGCGATCGCCACCAGCCACAGCGCGGCGCCCACCCAGCGGGAGCCGCGCAGCCGGGACGGCCGCGCCTCGGGCGCCCGCGCATCCGGCCCGCCCCGCCCACCCGGCTCGCCTGACCCGGCCGACCCGCCGGTTTCCAGCACGGTTCTCATGTCCCGGTCGGCTCCGTCCGCTTCGGTCGTCATGGGATGCCCATCCCAGGAGAACCATCGGTACGCCGGTCGGGCGAGCCGCGCAATCCCCCGGGCGATCCCCCGGGCGATTCCCCGGGCGACCCCCCGCGCGATCCCCCGCGCGGTCCCCCTGCGTCGGGGACGGCGGGATCCGGGCCGGGCCGGGCGGCACGCTCCTTGACCGGCAGCGTCCCGCACGCCGGAGCTCGGGAGCGATAAGGACAGGCCACCAAGGAACAGCGCTGCGATCATGACCGACATTCCTTTCTTCTTCGATGTCGATCCGGTGGTCCGGGTCCAGCAGCTGCTGGGGCTCGGCTGGCCTCTGCCGTGGGAGCTCGTGTCCCTGCTCGGCAGCACCTGGGGGATCCTGCTGGTCGTCGGACTGGCCCTCTGGCTCTGGGGGCGGGGCGCGGCGTACGGCATCCTGGCCGTGGTCGTGGTCGATGGCGTGCTCAAGACCGCGCTCAACTGGCTGTTCCACGTCCCGCGGCCGGACGGAGCGGAGCTGGTCAAGTACGAACGGGTGGACGTCGGCTCGTTCCCCAGCGGCCATGTGTCCACGGCCACCGGGCTCTGGGGCTACCTGGCGTACCGGGGTCTGATCCCGTGGACCCTGGCGATCGTGGTCGTGGTCCTCGAATCGATCAGCCGGCTGTACCTGGGCGTCCATTTCATCGGGGACGTGCTGGGCGGGATCCTCCTGGGAGCGATCGCGATCGGCCTGGTCGGTCGGCTCTGGCCCCCGGTCCGCGGCTGGCTGGCCCGGCGGTCGTTCGGCTTCTTCGTCGGGGCCGCCGCGGTCGTGGTGGCCGGGGTGCTGGCGGGAGCGTTCTTCTACTTCGGGGACAACCCCTACCGCTGGCGGGCCGGCGGGATGGTGGCGGGGCTCGCCATCGCTCTGCCGCTCGAGTACCGCTTCGTCCGCTACCATTCCGACAACGTGGGTGCCGGGACCAGGGTTCTCATGGTCGTCATCGGCGTCGCCGGGATCGCCGCCATGGCCGCCATCGATCAGTACTCGGGCCAGCGCTCCAACAGCCTGGGGCTCGCCGCGACCGGGCTGGCGGCGCTC
>JBKGZE010000243.1:0-4505 GCA_046545735.1 Gemmatimonadota bacterium
ACTTCGTCATCGTTTCGGCCCACACCCTCCTCCACCGCACCACCGTTCCCCTCGCCGGCGCCGCACCCCTCACCCGCTCCCCCGAGGAAGCCGGGATCCTGGCCGCGCTCCAGGCGTCCAACCGCTGGAGCGGCTAGGGCCATGGCACCGGGCGACCTGGGATCCGAGCTCGAGCGGCTACCCGGGGTTCTGGCAGCGACCGTCTTCGACGACCCACGCGGCCCCCGCGTCTACATCGCCACGACCGCGGAGAGCGATCGTGCCACCCTCCGGGAGGCGACGGCGGCGATCCTGGCGGACCGTGGGCTGCGCCCCGACGCGGAGCGGATTCACATCGCAGCGCCGCCCGATGGCGCGAGGCCGACAGGGCGCCGCGCCGAGCCGCCGGCCCCGGCGCGCGGTCACGCCGGTGCGCCGTCGAGCCCGGAGACCCGGCATCCGCGGCATCAGGATACGGCACCGGCGGACCCCCGGTTCACCCTGGAAGGGGTGGACGTGCATCGGAGCCACGGTCGGGCCGAGTGCACGGTCCGGCTCCGGCTGGGCGGTCGGAGCAGCGCCGGAGCGGCCCGCGAGTCGGATACGGGGGCCGGACGCGCCCGGGCCGCGGCCCGGGCAGCTCTCGCCGCGGTGGAGACGCTCGACCCCGCGCTGCGTCTGGGGCTACACGGCATCCGGAGGGTGGACCTCTTCGGTCACGGCGCCATCGTCGTCCTGGTGGAAGCGACGGCCGGACGCTCCCACGAGCACCTGCCGGGCTCGGCGCTGCTGGATCGGTCGGAAGAGGAGGCGGCAGCGCTGGCCACCATCAACGCGCTGCGCGAGTGGATGGAGTAGGGGGCGATCCGGACGCTATCCGGGGCTCCCGATGAACTTCTCGACTTCCTGCACGACCCGGCGCGGCTCCACGGGCTTGGCCAGGTAGCCGTCGCACCCCGCCTGCCGCGCCTTGGCCCGGTCCGCTTCGAGCGCGTGGGCCGTGAGCGCCACGATCGGGATGCCCGCCGTCGCGTCGTCGTCCTTGAGCCTTCCCGTGGCCTCCCAGCCATCGATCTTCGGGATCGAGATGTCCATCAGGATGATGTCCGGCAGGTCGGAACGGGCGAGACGCACGCCTTCCTCGCCGTCGCGGGCTTCGATCACGCGGTAGCCCACGTGCTCCAGGATCGTCCGATACACGACCAGGTTGTCCTCGTTGTCCTCGACCAGCAGGACCGTCTTCTTGGTGTTCTCGCTCATTCCTGTTCGGCTTCCTCCCGGCCCTTGAACACCTTGAGGTTGGTGGAGTGGCCCGGGTTCACGCGGGCTTTCGGGTCGATGTGGTGGACCGCGTGGTTCACGGCGACGGCCGCTTCGGCGAACCCCGTCGCGATCAGCTCCAGCTTCCCCTCGTAGCTCACGATGTCCCCGGCCGCGAACACGCCCGGGATGTTCGTCTCCATGGTGGGCCCCACGCGAATCGCATTCCGCTCCAGGTCCAGGCCCCAGGCGGCCAGCGGGCCGAGGTCCGGGCGGAACCCGATGAGCGAGAGCACCGCGTCCACGTCCACACGGGTCTCCTGGTCCGTGCGGTTGTCGAAGATGGTGGCGCCCGTCACGCAGTCGTCCCCGTGGATCGCCCGCACCTCCCGGAACGTGAGCAGGTCCACGTCCCCCGCCTCCACCGCCTCGTGGAGCCGCTTCATCGAGTGGGCATGGGCACGGAACCCCGACCGGCGGTGAATCAGGGTCAGCGACTCCGCCTCGTCCTTGAGCGCCAACGCCCAGTCCACGGCCGAATCGCCGCCGCCCACGATCAGCACCCGCTTGCCCCGGTAGTGAGAAGGATCGCGTACGTGGTACTCCACGCCCCGGCCGAGCAGCTCCTCGTACCCGGGACACTCCAGGACCCGGGGCGCGAAGGCGCCCTTGCCCGCGGCGATGAGCACCGTCCGCGACGGGAAGCGGCCTTCGCTGGTGGCGAGCACGAACCCGCCGTCCTCCCGTACCAGGTCCCGGACCTGCACCTCCAGGTGGATCTCCGGGTCGAACTGGGTGCCCTGCTCGATCAGGTTCCCCGCCAGCGCCTTGCCCGTGATCTGCGGGAAGCCGCCCACGTCGTAGATGTACTTCTCGGGATACAGGGCCATGAGCTGCCCCCCGAGCTCGGGGAGCGAGTCCAGGATGCGCACGCTCGCACCCCGCATGCCCGCGTAGAAGGCGGCGAACAGACCCGTAGGTCCGCCCCCGATGATACTGATGTCACGACGCTCGGCTTCTGCCACGCTCCACTGTCCTCCGGGCGATTCTGGCTCGCAAAGGGCCGAATCGTACCCCGGCCCCCGGACGCGGGCAAGCGCGCCCCTTCGCCCCCGGGGCCGCTATGCAAAGCGTATTCCCGCCTCGATCAGCCCTCGGGAGCGCCCAGGTACATGGCCGAGGAACGGTAGCGCTCCAGCCCCGCCTCCAGCAGCAACTTCACCAGGATCGCGGCGGGGATCGCCAGCAGGAGCCCGACGAAGCCGAGGAAGAAGCCGGCCAGCGCGATGGCCAGCATGACCCAGACGGGGTGCAGCCCCACCGACTCGCCCACGATCCGCGGGCCGATGATGTTGCCATCGAGGAACTGCACGAAGCCGAACACGATGACGATCTTCAACACGCTCGCCAGAAAGCTGCCGCTGAGGATGGCGATGATCAACGCCGGGACCAGGCTGACCACCAGGCCGAGGTAGGGCACGATGTTGAAGACCCCGGCCACCGCGCCCACCAGCCCCGAGTAGGGGAAGCCGGCGATCCACAGGCCGATCCAGGTGAGCACGCCCACGATCGCCGCCGCGAGCAGCTGCCCCCGCAAATAGCGGGACAGCAGTCGGTCATATTCCCGGCTGAAACGGCTCCAGCCCTCGTACCTCGGACGCGGAATGTAGCCGGACATGCGCGCCACGATGCCGTCCCAGTCCCGCAGCAGGTAGAAGGTGAGGACCGGGGTCAGCACCACGTAGCCCAGCACCGTGGCCACCGTGCCGAGGCCGCGCCCCAGCCCGAGCACCGCCTCCCAGGCGCCGGCGGCGATGGCCCGCTGCTGCTCCTGCAGGAACGCCGTGACCGCCGCCGGCTCGAGACTCTCGAGGCGCTCCGCCAGCGCCCGCTCGTCCACGAACGGTAGATCGATCCGGATGATCCCGGCCCGCAGCCCGTCGATCCAGCCCACGATCCGCTCCACGAGCTCGGGCGCCCGCTCGATCAGGCTCTGGACCTGCCGGGCCAGCGCCGGGATCCCCAGGAAGACCAGCAGCCCGATGGCGACCAGGACCGGGAGCGCCAGGAGCAGGATCGCCACGGCGCGGGGCAGGCGGAGCCGTACCATCCGGTCGACCAGCGGGTCCAGGATGTAGGCCAGGACGAAGGCGAGGACGAAGGGTGCGACCAGGGTCCCGAGGTCGGCCAGCAGCCATAGGCCCATGAGGACGCCGGTCGTCAGGATCAGCAGCCGATGGAAGGGGCTGCCGGCGTACGGCACCATGAGCACGAGCAGCGCCAGGAAGAGGGGGACGGGTGAGAGCACGTCGCCCAGCTCCCAGAGGAAGATGCCGAACACCAGGAGTACGGCTATTCCGTGGGCCAGGCGCCAGTCCCGCATCGCCGTCAATGGCTTCATGAGCTGTCGAGCACGGGTTCAGTCGGTCGCGGCTCCCACGACCCGCTGCCCCGCCGCTTCCAGCACGGCGCGGGCGTTGTCGTAGTTCAGCGTCACCAGCGCCTCCTCCAGCGGGAGCCAGATGCACTCGGTGATGCCTTCCTCCACCTGCGGCTCGGTGGCCTCCGAGGTGGTCTCCATCAGGAAGAAGTGACAGTACTTGTGGATCAGGTCCGGGCCCTCGCGGAAGAACCAGTCGATGGTGTCCAGGGCGTCCCGGAGCTCCAGGTCGGCGAGCCCGGTCTCCTCGCGCACCTCCCGGATCGCCGTCTCCGCCGCGGTCTCGCCCCGCTCCACGTGCCCTTTCGGTAGGCCCCAGTTCCGGTACGGGTCCCGGATCAGCAGGAAGTAGACGTCCCCGTCGTCACGACGGTAGACGACCCCGCCCGCGCTCGTCTCGATGCGCACGGGCCGCCGCGGGCCTCGACGATACCGCGAGCCGTTGCCCCTACTCACGAAGCACCAGCTCGGCGATCTGTACCGTATTGGTCGCCGCGCCCTTCCGGAGGTTGTCCGCCACGATCCACATGTGCAGAACGTTGGGACGGTCGGGATCGCGCCGCAATCGTCCGACCACGATGTCGTCCGTGCTCGCCACCGCGCGGGGCAGCGGGTCGCCGCCAGCGGGGTCCTGGAGCCGCACGCCCGGCATGGAGCGGAGCGCCTCGGCCGCGTCCCTCAGCACTAGCGCGCGCTCGGTCTCCACCGCGGCCGCCACGGCGTGACCGACCTCCACCGGGACCCGCACGCACGTAGCGGCCACCGCCAGCTCCGGCAAACCCAGGATCTTTCGCGTCTCCTGACGCATCTTCTCCTCCTCCTGCGT
>JBKGZE010000244.1:0-4496 GCA_046545735.1 Gemmatimonadota bacterium
CCGCCGAACCGCTCCAGGTGCTCGCCGCACGCCCGCACCGCCTCCAGCAGGTCGAAGCCGGGAATGGAGCGCGCGCTGCCGCGGGCCACCCCGCCGCCTTCGGGGATCGAGATGAGCACCGCCGGCCGGTGCAGCCGCTCGACCACGCGCGACGCCACGATCCCGATCACGCCGGGGTGCCAGC
Source organism: Gemmatimonadota bacterium (assembly GCA_046545735.1). Lineage (GTDB taxonomy): Bacteria > Gemmatimonadota > Gemmatimonadetes > Longimicrobiales > RSA9 > JAWVYT01. Next base: position 185 of record JBKGZE010000244.1, read on the forward strand.
CGGCGCGGGCGAGCACGACGGCCCGGTCCCGGTCGGCGTCGTAGCCGTCGAGGAGCTCGATGGCCTGCTCGAGGATCTCCCGGTCCACCGCCTTCCGGCGCGCGTTCACCTCCTCGAGGCCGGCCGCCAGCGCGTCGGCGTCGCCGTCCCCGGAGAGCAGGAGTCGGAGCCCGGTGGCGGCGTCCTCGAGCCGGCCGACCGCGTTGAGCCGGGGCGCCAGAACATGGCTGAGGTGCCCGGCCGACAGCGGTTTCCCGGCCAGGCCCGAGCTGTGCACGAGCGCCCGCAGGCCGGCGTTCCGGCTTTCACCGAGCACGCGGAGTCCGATCCTGGTCATCACCCGGTTCTCGCCCCGGAGCGGCATGACGTCCGCCACCGTGGCGAGCGCCACCAGGTCCAGGAAGTAGTGGACCTCCTCATCGGGCACCCCCGCCGACCGGGCCAGCGCCAGCGAGAGCTTGTAGGCCACGCCCGTGCCGGAGAGCGACGGGTCCGGGTAGCGGCAGTCGTGCCGCCGCGGGTTCACCACCGCCACCGCGTCCGGGAGCGTGGACCCCGGCGTGTGATGATCGGTCACGATCACGTCGATGCCGACCTGCCGCGCGGCCTCGACGGCGTCGTGGGCCACGATCCCGCAGTCCGCGGTCAGGATCAGTCCCGCGCCGACCTCCGAGGCGCGCCGGACCCCGCCCGGCCCCAGGTCGTAGCCGTCGTGCACGCGGTGCGGAACGAACGGGACGACGGTCGCACCCATGCGGCGGAGTACGCGGGTGTACAGGGCTGCCGCGCACATGCCGTCGACGTCGTAGTCGCCGTGCACGAGGATCGTCTCGCCGCTCCGGATCGCGGCCCGGATCCGGTCCACCGCGCGATCGACGCCGGCCAGGAGGCGGGGGTCGTGGAGCATGTCGAGCGACGGCCGGAGGAAGGCCCGGGCCGCCCCGGGGGCGTCGTGTCCCCGCGCCACCAGGAGCCGGCAGAGCGGCTCCGGGAGCCGGAGCTCGCCCGCGAGCCGGCGCGCGGCAACCGCGTCCGGCGCGCCCGGCGCGAGCCAGCGTCGGACCAGCGGCGGGACGGTGGTCATGCCATGAGAAGAGGCCGCGTCCCCTGCGGGTACCGCGGCCTCATTCCTCTGCGTACAGGATCACGCCGCACGCTTCGCATCGATGCAGCGCTTCCTTCCTTCGGATCTCGTTCTGCTCCTGGATCGGGATCATGCTGAAGCAGTTCCCGCACGCCCCGTCCGGCGTCATCCCGGCCAGCGCCACACGGGTGGTCCCGCCCCGGATCCGCTCGTACAGGCGGGCCGCGTCATCGCTCATGCGGATCAGCCGGTTCTTCCGCTGGTCCGCCAGGATCTGCAGCTGCGACTCCGCCTCTTCCTTCCCTTTCAGCAGCTCGTCCCGCTTCGGCGCCGCGTCCCGCCGCATGGCCTCGAGCTTCCGCTCCAGCTCGTCCAGCTTCAGCTCGGTTCGCTTGATCTGGTCGCTGACGGTCACGTAGTCCGACTCGTCCGCGGAGACCGCCTTCGAGATCAGGTCGATCTCCGTGCGTGCGGCCGCCTCCTCCCGCGCGTTCCGGACCCGCTCGAGACGCGCCTCGTATTTCGCCATCTGCGCCCGCTTGTCCTCCGCGCTCCGTTCCAGTCGGCGCGCTTCCGCTTTCAACTCGTCGACCTGCTTCCGAACCGCCGCCACTTCCTCTTCGGCCGCTTCCAGCGGCGCCTCGATCTCCTCCAGCCGCGGCTCGAAATGCTCTACCTGCTCTTCCGCCTGCGCCAGCCGATCGTCCAGCTCCTGGAGATCGCGCAGCGCCTGGTAGGTCTCCTCCATTCTCCCCCTCTATCCTGCTTCAGCGTTTCAGATACCGGCGGTACCGGTTGGACACCTTGGCTCCCAGCGTGCCCAGTCCGGACAGCTTCTCCTGCACCTTCTTCTGCAGCGCCGCCTTCTCCGCGAAGAGCGACGCCCGCTCCGACTCCTCCACACGCGACAGCAGCTCCTGCAGCTCGTTCAGCCGCTCCAGCTGCGGCCGCAGCCGGATCACTTCCACCTGCTCCCAGAACGTGCGGTCCGGGTCCGCGAGCTCCGTCCGCTCCCCGAGCAGCTCCTCGAGCAGGACGCGAGCCGGACCCGTCACCTCGAGCCCGGACAGCTCCCCGCCCCCGGCCGCCCCGTGGTCCAGCATCGCCGCGAACAGCTCCCGGTTCACCTGCCCCCGGAGATCGCTCGGCCGCAGCTGCTCGGCAACCTGCGCGATCCGTCCCGGGTCCCGCGCCAGCAGCAGCAGGAGCAGGCGCTCGGTGCTGTCCTCCCTCGCCGTCGCGCCCGCCGGCGCCCGGGGCCCCACACGCTGCGCCGCGGCCCGCCGGGACGACGGAGCGGCCGACTCGATCTCCCGCTCCAGCGTCTCCCGGCGTACCCCGGTCCGCTTCGCCACCCGGTCCACGTAGATGTCCCGCAGCGTGGCGTCCTTCGCGGCCCGGAGCGTGGGCAGAAGCCCGTCCAGCGCCTTGCGGATCCCCTCCACGTCCTCGAAATAGCTGCGCTCCTCCAGGATCTGGAGCTTGCGCTCCAGGAGGTCCACCGCGTCCTCGAGGTACGGCTTCAACGCTTCCGGCCCGCCGGACCGGACCACCGAGTCCGGGTCCTCGCCCGGCGGGAAGGTCACCACCAGTGGGTGGCCGCCCGCCCGGAGGATCTCGTCACCGCTGCGGAACGTGGCCCGGAGCCCTGCCGAATCGCTGTCGTACAGGAGCAGCACCTGGCCCGCGTACCGGGTCAGGAGCTGGGCCTGCTCCGGGGTCATGGCGGTGCCGAGGCCGGCCACGACGTTCTCCGTTCCGTTCGCAGCCAGGGAAACGTAGTCCATGTACCCCTCGACGACCAGTGCGGCCCCTTCCCTGCGGATGCTTGCCCTGGCCCAGTGGAGTCCGTAGAGCTCGCGGCCCTTGTGGTAGAGGGGCGTCTCGGGCGAGTTCAGGTACTTGGGCCCGGTGGCGTTGCCGGAGAGGACGCGACCGCCGAAGCCGATGACCGTCCCGCGTACGTCGGTGATGGGGAAGATCAGGCGGTCGCGGAGGCGGTCGTAGGGCTCTGGCATCTTCTCGCTGCGCTTGATGAGCCCGGCCGTCTCGAGGATCTGGTCGTCGAAGCCGTGCTGGTGGGCGGCCTCGCGGAGGGCGCGCCAGGCGTCGGGTGCGTAGCCGAGCCGGAACCGCTCCAGTGCCTCGTCGCCGATCCCGCGCTGGGCGAGATAGCGGCGGGCGCGGGCGCCGGCGTCGTCGCGGATCATGCGCTCGTAGTAATCGGCGGCGAAGGCGAGGGCTTCGCGGTACGGCTGAAGGGCGTCGTCCTCGGGCCGCGACTCGTGGCGGGGGATCTCCACGCCGTAGCGTCCGGCGAGCTTCTCCACCGCCTCCTGGAAGGAGAGCCCCACGTGCTCCATGAGGAAGCTGAACACGTCGCCGGAGGCGCCGCAGCCGAAGCATTTGTAGAAGCCCTTGCCCGGGACCACGTAGAAGGAGGGCGTCTTCTCGCCGTGGAAGGGGCAGAGTGCCTTGAACTCCTTGCCGGCCCGCTTGAGGGGCACGTGCTCTCCCACCACCTCCACAATGTCCGCCCGCTCGCGGACCTCGTCTACGACCCGGTCGGGGATCATTCGAGGTCCGCCACGGTGACGCCGGTCCCGCCCTCGCCGATACGGCCGGCGCGGTAGGAGCTGACGCGCGGATCCTGCTCGAGGAGCTCGGCGACCACCTCGCGCAGGATGCCCGCCCCTTTCCCGTGCACGACGGTCAGGCTCGGCAGCCCCGCCTGGATCGCGGCGTCCAGCGCCGGGTGCAGCCGCCCGGCGACCTCTTCGGCCCGCAGGCCCAGCAGGTGCACCTCCGACGAGGCCTCCACCCGGGGACCGCTCCAGGCGCCGGCCCGCGCCCCCGGCTCCTTCTTCGGCTTCGGCGGCTGGACCCGCTCCAGGTCGGCGGCCTTCACGTCGAGGCGGAGCCCGCTCACTTCCACCGTAGCGCGGTCGTCACGGAGCTCGACCACGGTGCCGCGGGCGCCCGTCGCCGCGACCCGCACCGACGCGCCCACCTCGAGTGACGGCGCTTCCCGCTCGCGCTCCGGCCGGTCGGGCGCCCGCTCCGACTGCCGGGTCGCGGCCCGCTCCACCCGCCGGCGCGCCGCGGTTGCCGCCTCGTCGAACGCCGCCGGGTCGCCGCCCCGCTCCACCAGCTCGCGCAGCTCGGCAATGGCCTGCTCCACCTCCTGCCGGGCGTTCAGGAGCAGGTCGCGGGCCTGCTGGCGGGCCC
>JBKGZE010000245.1:0-4490 GCA_046545735.1 Gemmatimonadota bacterium
GGAGGAGGCTGGCGCCGAGGACGTCCAGCTGTGCGCGCTGGCCAAGCGGGAGGAAGAGGTCTACCGCCCCGGCCAACCCCGGCCGTACCGGCTGCCGCGTACCCACGACGGGCTCCGCCTGCTGCAGCGCGTCCGCAACGAGGCGCACCGTTTCGCCCATGCCTACAACCGGAAGCTGCGGGGGAAGCGTACCCTGTCGAGCCGGCTCTCGAGCATTCCGGGGATCGGGCCGAAGCGGCAGCAGCTCCTGCTGAGCCGGTTCGGCAGCGTGCGCGCGATCCGCGAAACGCCGCCCGAGGAGCTTGCGGCGGTGCCGGGATTCTCCGACACTCTCGCGGCGAAGATCCTCCAGCATCTGAACGACGAATGAGCCGAGTCCGGACCCGATTCGCGCCGAGCCCCACCGGCACCCTGCACGTGGGCAACGCCCGCACCGCCATCGTCAACTGGCTCATCGCCCGGCACCACGGCGGCGAGTTCATCCTCCGGATCGAGGACACCGACGTGGAGCGGAACGTGGCCGGCGCCGAGGCCCGGCTCATGGCCGACCTCCAGTGGCTGGGGCTCGACTGGGACGAGGGACCGGACCCAGACGGGGAGGGCGAGCGAGGCGAGCGCGGCCCCTACCACCAGAGCAGGCGAAGCGAGCTCTACCACCGCGACGCCCACCGGCTCCTGGACCAGGGCGTCGCCTACCGCTGCTTCTGCACCCCCGACGCGCTGGAGGCCGCCCGGCGGGAGGCGATCGCCGCGGGCCGCAGCCCTCGCTACGCCGGCACGTGCCGGAGCCTGGACGCCGCCGAGGCGGCACGGCGGGCGGACGCCGGCGAGGCCTTCGTCATCCGGCTGGAGACGCCCGCCCAGGGCGACATCGTCGTCGACGACGTCATCCGCGGGCGCGTCACCTTCGACGCCGGCCAGATCGGCGATTTCGTCCTGCTGCGATCCGACGGGCTGCCCACGTACAACTTCGCCGTGGTGGTGGACGACGTGGAGATGGACATCACCCACGTGATCCGCGGCGCGGGACACCTGTCCAACACCCCGCACCAGCTCCTCCTCTACCGGGCGCTCGCGCGCACTCCGCCGGTCTTCGCCCATACCCCGACCGTGCTGGGGGAAGACCGGTCCAAGCTGTCCAAGCGGTCCGGCGCGCAGGCGCTGAGCGAGCTACGGGAGAAGGGGTTCCACCCCGATGCCGTGGTGAACTACCTCTCTCTGCTGGGCTGGTCCAGTCCCTCCGGCGACGAGGTCCTCGTCCGCGACCGCCTGGTCCGCGAGGTCACGCTCGATCGCATGAACGCCGGCGATGTGGTCTACGATCCCGGGAAGATGCGCTGGCTCTCCGGAAAGCACATCGAGACCATGCCCCTGGCCGCGCTCCGCGACGCGGTCCGGCCCTACGTGGCCGCGTCGCCGTTCGCTCCCCTCCTCGACGGTCCTTTCGACGCTGTGCTCACGGCGGTCCGTAGCCACCTCACCACCTTCGGCGAGATCACGGACCACCTCGCGCCATTCATGGGGCCGGGGCCGGGCGTGGAGCCCGCCTTCGACGACGACGCCGTCCGGGTCCTCCGCGCCGTCCGCAACGCGCTGGCCGAGGTGGTGGCCTGGGAACCCGCGCCGATCCAGGCGGCGCTCAAGACCGGCGGCGAGGCGGCCGAGGCCCGGGGAGCCGCGTTGTATGTGCCCGTCCGCCGGGCGGTTACCGGCGCGGAGCACGGACCGCCGCTGGCCGCCATCCTCGCGGTCCAGGGTCGCGAGCAGGTCCTCCGCCTCCTGGACAGGGTCACGGGAGACCGCGCGGACGCCGTTTGACCATCGCAGCGGAACCTCCCTACCTTTGTATGTTTATGGCAAGCACGGGTGCAGGAGGAGACACGCGAGCGCTGGTCTTTGATCCTTTCGCCGGGATCAGCGGGGACATGGTCCTGGGTGCGCTGGTGGACGTGGGGCTCGAGGGAGAGTGGCTCCGCTCCTTCGTCGCCGCTCTGGACCTGGGGGCTTCCGTGACGGTGGACCGGGTGGATCGGAGCGGGATCCGGTGCAGCCGGGTCCGGTTCGAGCTGCCGCACGAGCACGAGCACCGTCACCTGGACGACGTGCTGGCGATCGTGGCCCGCAGCGGGGTGGCCGCGCCAGTGGAGGAGCGGGCCGCGGCCGTGTTCCGGCGGATCGCCGAGGCGGAGGCCGCCGTGCACGGTGTGCCGGTGGAGCGAGTACACTTCCACGAGGTGGGAGCGCTGGACTCGATCCTGGATGTGGTCTGCGCCGCGGCCGGCCTGGCGGAGCTCGGCTACGACCGGTTCTACACGCGGCCGGTGGCGGTAGGCTCGGGGACAGTCGAGATGGCGCACGGCCGCTACCCGCTGCCCGCGCCCGCGACGGCCCGACTGCTGGAAGGGCTGCCGGTGCGGGAGACGGGCTATCCCGAGGAATGCACGACGCCCACGGGAGCGGCCCTGCTGGCGGAGCTCACGCGCGGTCGGCGTGCTCCGGCGGAGCTGGTGTACGGCCGGACCGGATACGGGGCCGGGACCAGGGACCCGCAGGGGCGCCCGAACTGCCTGCGGGTGATCGAGGCGGCAGCCGCGGCCGAGCGCGGGCGGTACACGGTGGTGGCCGATGTCGACGACCAGGCGCCGGAGTACCTGGCGGCCGCCAGGGACTCGCTCCTGGAGGCGGGCGCCCTGGACGTCACGGTCACACGCGTGGACATGAAGAAGGGCCGGCCGGGGATGCGGTTGGAAGCCCTGGTGGGTGAAGCGTCGCTGGACGCGGTGACGGCAGCGTTCTTCCGGGGGACCACGTCCATCGGCGTGCGTTACTGGCCGGTGGAACGGGTAGTGCTGGAGCGGAGCGAGGAGCTGCTCGAGTGGCGGGGCCAGCGCATCCGCGTGAAGCGGGTCGTGCTGCCGGACGGCCGCGAGCGCCGCAAGCCCGAGTTCGACGATGTGATGGCAGCCGCCCGTGCCACGGGGCTGACGCCCCAGGAAGTACGGGCAGAAATGGAAGCAGCGGGACCGCGGAACGTCCCGAGGACCACAGAGGAGAAACGGATCCCATGAACCAGGGAGGCAAACGGATGAGGTACAAGGCGCTGATCGTGGCTCTGGCCACGTCGGTCGTGACCGCGTGCGCCGGGGCCGGGGCCGGTCCGGAGGCGCCGGGCGCCGCCGGCGACGAGCCGCGTGACAACGAGGCAACCCGTGCCGCGAGCGTGGCGCTGGTGCAGGCGGGACTGGCCGAAGGCGAAGAGGCGGAGGCCCAGTACGAGGAGGCGATGACCAACGCGCTGGACGCCATCGAGCAGATGCCCGACAACGCGAAGGGCTACCTCATTGCCGGCCAGGCGGCCGTGGGTCTGGAGGACTACGTCCGGGCCGACACCATGTTCGAGCAGGCCCAGGAGCTGTATCCACCCTACGAGGACCAGATCGTGGTGGAGCGCGAGCAGGGCTGGGCGGACGCGTACAACCTGGGGGCGGCCGCGCTGAACGAGGGCGACCTCGACACCGCGCTGCAGTATTTCCAGGGCGCGAACCGGCTGTACCAGGGCCGTCCCGAAGCCCGTGTGGCGCTCGGCTCGGTGCACGTACAGCAGGGAGACTTCGAGGCCGCCGCCGAGGCGTACGCCTCCGCGCTGGAGATCCTGAATGCGCCGCCGCCCGAGGGCATGGAGGAAGAGCAGCTGGCGGAATGGGACCAGCAGAGACAGGAGGTGAGCTTCCACGCGGCCGACCTGCTGGCGCAGACGGGCGACTTCGCCCAGGCCGCCGACATCCTCCAGGAGTTCCTGGCCGAGCACGAGGAGCAGCTCGATTCCGAGACCCAGCTGCGCGCCCGCACGGCGCTCGCCGGCTTCCTGGCCCAGGCGGGCCGGGCCGAAGAGGCGGAAGAGATCTACACCGACCTCCTCAGCCGTGAGGATCTGACCGCGCACGAGTACTTCCAGGCGGGCATCGGCTTCTTCAACACGGGCGACTTCGAGCGCGCCGCCGACGCGTTCGGCACGGCGGCCGAGATGAACCCGTACAACCGCGACGCGCTGCTCAACCTGGTTCAGGCGCTCTATTCCCAGGCCGTGGAGATGGAGGAGCTGGAGGAGACGCCCGAGCGGAACGAGGAGCTGCGCACCATCTACGAGCGGATCATCGACATGGCCGAAGAGGTCCGCGAGCTGGATCCTCTCAACCGGAACGTCCTGAGCTTCATGCTCCGGGCCTACCGGGCGAAGGCGGATCTCTCCGACCAGGCCGAAGCCCAGCAGCTCACGCGGGCCATGCAGGAGTTGATCCGGGAGTTCGAGAACCAGCAGTACGATATCTCGGACATCCAGCTGAACATCGAGCAGGAGGGCCAGGCCCAGATCGAGGGCGCCTTCACGAACCTGACGGGCACCCCCGGTGAAACGGTTCAGCTTCGATTCTCGGCGCTCGACAGCGCGGGGAACGTGGTCGACACCACCACCACGTCCATGGTGGTGGTGT
>JBKGZE010000246.1:0-4436 GCA_046545735.1 Gemmatimonadota bacterium
GAGCACGGGCCAGCTCCATGGGCGGGACCATCACCGCGCTGCAGGGCCCTGAGGTGGCGTTCGGCAACCCTGCGGGGCTGGCCGGGCTCGAAGGAAGCACCTTCCTGGTCCACCATTCCGACGTGAACGTCGAGACCCAGGTGGACGCCTTTTCGCTGGTGCTGACCCCGTTCGGCGCGACGGTCGGGGTGTCATACCAGCTGTTCGACAACGGGGAGGTCCCGACCACGGACCTCCAGGGCCAGCCGATCGGAGAGCTGGTCTTCCGCGACCACCTGGTCATGGGTTCGGTGGCGCTGTCGCTGCCGGCCGGCCTCGCGGCGGGCGTCAGCTACCGGTATTTCCAGCAGCGCATCGACTGCAACGGCCAGTGTGGGAGCTTCGAGAGCATGGCGACCGCGAGCGCCTTCGACGCGGGCATCCAGTACCGCCCGCCCTGGCACCCGCCCCTCGAGCTCGGGCTGGCCGTGGTGAACGCCGCCGGGAGCCTCCACACGGAGGGCGCCGGGCCCACGGATCCACCGGATGGGGCCGACGAGAGGGCGTCGCGGCTGCCGAGCCGCCTCCATCTGGGCGTCGCGTACGACGTTCTGGCCAGCGTGGACCCGGCGGACCTGGTCGCGCTCTGGCTCACACTCGACGCCCGGGACCGGCTCGCCGAGCCGGGCTCGCCCACGGTGGCGGTCGGGCTCGAGCTCGACGTGCAGCAGTCCATCTATCTCCGCGCCGGCTACGCCCCCGGCGAGGGCCTGGGGACCGGCGCGGCGGTGGGCGTGGAGCTGAAGTACGACCGGTTCAGCGTGGCCGTGTCGCGGTCGTTCGTGAACTCCCAGCTCGGCGGAGACACCGAGCCGTTCCAGGTCTCCTTCGGGCTTCACTTCTGATACTCTCCGCCCCGGATTTCACGCTGCGCGCCGTGGCTCGATTCTCGCCACGGACTGTACCTCCGCAGCGGAAGTCCGGCGCGTACCGTACCCGTCCAGACCCATGGCCATGACCGCAGAGATCGTGATCCGGCACCTTCAGAGCGAGGCGCGCCGGCCCCTGAAGTCAAAGGAGCTCGCCCGCGGCCTGGGCGTCGCCGAGCCCGATTACGCCGAGTTCAAGGAGCTCCTGGCCCGCCTGGTGAAGGACGGGCTCCTCTACCGGGTCAAGGGCCAGCGCTATGCCCTGCCGAAGAAGATCAACCTGGCCGTGGGGCCGCTCCAGGTGATCCGGAGCGGGGCAGGCTTCGTGGAAACAGAGGAGGGGCCCGACGTCTTCGTCCCGGCCGACGCCCTCGGCTCAGCCCTCGACGGGGACCGCGTGGTGGCCCGCGTGGAGCGTCGTCGTCGGGGTGACCGCCCGGAGGGGCGCGTCATCAAGGTGCTGGACCGGGCCCGGACCACCGTGGTCGGCGTCTACCATCCGGCTCGGAACTTCGGTTTCGTGGTTCCCGAGGACCAGAAGGTCGGCAAGGATGTCTTCATCCCGCCGGAACTGGACGGTGGGGCGGGGGAGGGCGACGTGGTGGTGGTGGAGATCACCAACTGGGGGGACTCCAAGCGCGGGCCGGCCGGGGCGGTGGCAACGGTCCTGGGGAAGCTGGGCGATCCGGGGGTGGACGTGCTCGCCGTCGCCCACGGCCACGAGCTTCCGCTGGCGTTCCCCCCGGAGGTGGAGCAGGCCGCGGCCGAGCTCGGGGAGCGCGGCGTGGATCTGTCCGCCGCCCGGGATCGGGTCGACCTCCGTGGGCAGCTCGTCTTCACCATCGACCCGGCCGACGCCAGGGACCACGATGACGCGCTGTCCATCCAGCGAGGGGAGGACGGGCTCTGGCACGTGGGCGTGCACATCGCCGACGTGTCCCACTACGTGGAGGAGGGCCGGGCCATCGACCAGGAGGCGTTCAGGCGCGCCACCAGCGTGTACCTGGTCGACCGGGTTGTCCCCATGCTGCCGGAGGCGCTCTCCAACGATCTCTGCTCGCTGCGGCCGCACGAGGACCGCCTGGCCGTCTCGCTCCTGCTCCGGCTCGACGACGACGCCAACGTCCGCGATCACCGGGTGGTCCGCAGCATCATCCGGAGCGCACACAAGCTGAGCTACGAGGACGCGCAGGCGGTGATCGACGGGTCCGGCTCCGTAAGCGAGGAGACCGATCAGGCGGTGCGCGCGCTCGCCACCCTCGCCCGCCGGCTGCGCGCGCAGCGCGAGGCCCGGGGCAGTATCGATTTCGACCTCCCCGAGGCCCGCGTGGTCCTGAACACGGTCGGCGAACCGACGGACATCCAGAAGATCCTCCGGCTCGAGGCACACCGGCTCATCGAGGATTTCATGATTCTGGCGAACGAGCTCGTGGACCGGACGGCCCGGCAGCGGAAGCTGCCGTTCCTGCACCGGGTCCACGAAGCCCCGGACGGCGACCGCCTCGAGCAGCTCCAGCTCTTCCTGGCCGGCCTCGGCGTCCGGATCCCCGTCCGCCCCTCGCCCAAGGACCTGCAGGAGGCCATCGCCCGCTTCGAGGAGCGGCCCGAAGCGAGCCTCGTGTCCACGGTCGTGCTGCGATCCATGAAGCAGGCCCGCTACAGCGAGAAGCCCCTCGGCCATTTCGGCCTCGCCACCGACCACTACACCCACTTCACCTCCCCCATCCGACGCTACTCCGACCTCGTCGTCCACCGGCTCCTGACCCGGGCGCTCGTCGACGGCGAGCGTCTCGCCGAGCACCTCCGCACCGCGTATCTCCCGCAGATCGCCCGCCGCACCAGCGAGCGTGAGCGGGTCGCCGTGGAAGCCGAGCGCGACAGCGTGGACCTGAAGAAGACAGAGTTCATGGAGCAGCACCTGGGCGACATCTTCGAGGGGACCATCAGCGGCGTGACCTCCTTCGGCCTGTTCGTTCTGCTCGACCGCTATTTCGTGGAAGGCCTCGTTCATGTAAGCTCCCTGGAGGACGACTACTACATTTTCCAGGAGGAGCGGTTCGCGCTGCTGGGCGAGAATACGGGTCGCCGGTTCAGGCTGGGCGACCGTGTACGCGTGCAGGTCGCTTCCGTAAACCTGGAAGAGCGGAAGATCGATTTCGTGATCACGGACGCGAAGCCCGGCGCCTGACCGCTTCTTCCTCTTTACACGGCGCGGAGGGAAAGGTACTTTCCAACCGCTTTTCCCCCAACAGATTCGGTCGCTTACGGCGATGCACTTCAAGCCGGTCTTAGCCTATCGTGCGGGGGCATCCGAACGGCCCCCGCCCCTCGTCCGCGAGTTCGCGGACCGGAACGGACTATCGGTGGTGACCGTCGACGGCCCGGCGGCCATCTTCGAGCTCGTCAACCGGAGCTCCCCGGCCTGCATCATCTTCGGATCGCCCACGTCGGAAGAATCCATCGAGACCTGCCGGCTGCTGAAGCGGGAGGCCTTCAGCGCGGTGATCCCCGTGATCTTCATCGACGAGCATGACCGGAGGCGCGGGCTCGCCGCCATGGAGGCCGGCGCCGACGAGCTCCTGACCTCCGACATGAGCCCGGGAGAGCAGAGGATCCGGCTGCAGGTCACGCTGAACCGGGCCGATCGCGACGTCAGCGTTCACCCCTCCACGCGGCTCCCGGGAACCGCGCAGATCGAGCGGGACATCACCGAGCGGATCCGCAGCGGCGGACTGTTCGCGGTCTGCTACGCCGACCTGGACCACTTCAAGGAGTTCAACGACCGCTACGGCTACAACCGCGGCGATGGCGTCATCTCCATCGTTTCCACCATCCTCCGCGACGTGGTGAAGGCCTACGCGCCGACCGGCTTCATCGGCCACATCGGCGGCGACGACTTCATCTTCAATCTCCCGCTGGAATCGATGGAGGTGTGCTGCCACGAGATCCTCGCCATCTTCGACGAGCTGATCCCGTACCAGTACTCCCCGGAGGATCGGGAGCACGGCCACTTCATCGCCCGGGACCGCCGCGGGAATCTCCACCAGATCCCGCTCATGACACTGTCCATCGGGGTCGTCACCAATCGCCACAGGGTATTCGAGCACCCGGCCAGGGTCAGCGAGCTCGCCACCGAGATGAAGTCCTACGCCAAGACGATCGAAGGCTCCGTCTACGCCGTCGACCGCCGCCGCGACCAGCACGACGAAGCGGACTCACCGGAGGAAAGGAACGCCCAGCAGCCATGAACGTCGCCTGTCCTGTCTGCAGCACCATCTACCGCCTCGATCCGGACCAGGTCCCCGAGAACGGTGTCGTCACCCGCTGCCCCGAGTGCGCCACCCCGTTTCGCGTCGAGCGGACCACCACGAGCCCCGGCGCCGCGGTCCCCGGCACGGCGGTGCACCAGGACCTGGCCGAGCCCGTCTCGCCCGCACCCGCCGCGGAAGAGCCCGCCGCGGAAGAGCCCGCCACGGAAGAGCCCGGCGCCGAGGAGCCGGCCGCCGAGGAGCCGGCGCGGGAGGCGAC
>JBKGZE010000247.1:0-4428 GCA_046545735.1 Gemmatimonadota bacterium
GATCGCCGCGGAGGCGACCTGCGGGTCCTGGTCGTGGAGCAGCTCGTCCAGGAGGTCGCGGGCCCGCGGGTGCGAGCGCAGGGCGCCAGCCGCGAGGGCCAGCTCCACCCGTGCCTCGCAGTCGCCGCCTGCGGCGCGTTCGATCCGCTCCTCCAGGTAGTCGCCCCCGAGCAGCTCGCTGCCATCCACGGGCACATCGCCCCGGGTGAGGCAGGCCAGGGCGGCGGTCCGGATGCCGGCGTCCGGGGAGGACAGGAGCGCTCGCATCAGGTCCTCCCTCTGCTCGGGCGCCTGGGCCACGAGCGCCAGCACCGCCTGCTCGCGTACGGCCCGGGAGCCGTCATGGAGTCGGGGTCGGATCCGGGCGGGGTCGATGGAGGAGGGGTCGTCGGTCAGGATGGAGAGCGCTTTCAGCCGGATGTCGCGGGCCGGGTGCTCGAGCAGGTCGTGGAGCGCGTCGGCGATGGCGCGGGCGTCGGTGCCGGCGCTCTGCTTGACGAGGTCGAGGGCGAAGGAGGTCTGCACGGGGTCGTCGCTCTGGAGCGCCTTGCGGACCACGCGCTGGGTGCTGGCATCCGAGAGAGCGGACAGCCCCTCGAAGCTGGCGAATCGACCGCGGATCGAGTGAGCGAGCGCGCGTACGTACTCGCGCCGGATCAGGACCGTGACCGCGAGCCACGCGGCGGTGACCGCCACCACCACGCCGGCGATCTGGAGGAGGCTGAGGCCGAGCACCTCGACCAGCAGGGCGATCACACCCGCGGCAGCGGCCTTGCCCACGCCCTTCTCGACGCCCACGTCGATGTAGGTCTTGGCCTTGAGCTTGATCGCCTCCGGCACCGGGACGTAGAGGATCTCCCGGCTCGCCCGCTCCGCCGAGTACCGGAAGGTGGTGTCCACCGTCCGCACCACGATGACCGTCCAGATGCTGAAGAAGGCGAGCATGCCGAAGCTGGTCAGGAGCATGAGGCCCGGGAGGAGGAACACGATGGCGCCGATCCCCCAGCGCCGCAGCAGGGGCCGGAGCGCGACCACCGAGACCAGCGGGAGCCACTGCGTCGCCAGCTGGACCTTGCCCTGGAACGCCGCGATCCCTTCCTCGGTCCCGTACAGCTGCTCGGTCAACGTGTTGAACTGGTAGTCCACCAGCTGCTTCGCCAGCACGACCAGGAGCACGCTGGTGGCGATCAGGCGCACGTGACCGTTGGAGAAGACGCGCCGGATCTCGCCCATGGAGACCGTCTCGCGGCGATGCACCCGCTTCGACCGCTCCCGCTCGACCGGGTCCACCGCCTCGGTCGGCCAGACGAGAGGGATCCCCACGGCGAAACCGGTGATGAAGACGGCGCCGGCCAGCAGCAGGTTCTGCGTTCCGATGAGGTGGGCCAGGAACCCGGCGATACCGCCGCCCAGCATGGCGCCCACCGCGCCGCCGCCGATCACCAGCGGGTACACGCTCTTGGCGCTCCGGGCGTTCAGAAACGCGTGGGTGGCGACGAAGAACTGGGTCACCAACGCGGCCGCGAACAGGTCGTACCAACCGTAGAAGACGATCCCGAAGAGCGTGCTGCCCTCGGAGTAGAGGAGCCGGAAGAGGACCAGGTTCAGCGCGAAGAACATCGCCAACCCCGGGACCAGCGCCCGCCATCCCACCCTGTCCGCGAGGTGGTTGTAGACTGGTACGAACAGGACGACCACCGCGCTCACCAGGTAGACCTGGTAGAAGTCGCCGCTGCCCAGACCGGAGAGCGCGAAGGCATTCCGCACGGGTTTCAGGATCCCCACGGCGGTGACCACCAGGAAGAACATCCCCATCAGGCCCAGGAGCCGAGCGCGCTCGGACGCCTGGGCCTCCGGGAAGTCGGGCAGGAGGCGGTCGATGATGGACAACGGAATGGGCTCTGCAGTGGCCGAGGGTGCGCTCTACATAAGAACTCGCGGGGGACCCGGGCGCAATGGCGGAGGGGCGGGAGCGACGGGGGGCGTGCTGCGCCGAGCGGGTGGGGCAGCGCGCGGATCCGCCCTGGCGCCGTGCCGCCCACGCTTTAGGTTACGCCGCTGACCTACACCCGAACCGCAGGCAACCATGTCGAACACCCCCCTCGTCGGGCTGATCATGGGCTCGACCTCCGATTGGGAGACCATGCGCCACGCGGCCGAAACGCTGGACGAGCTGGGCGTGTGGTACGAGAAGCGGGTCGTGAGCGCCCACCGCACGCCCGACCTCCTCTACGAGTACGCGAGCTCGGCCCGCGACCGGGGGCTCGAGGTGATCATCGCGGGGGCGGGTGGCGCGGCGCACCTGCCGGGGATGACCGCGGCGAAGACGACGCTCCCGGTCCTGGGCGTACCCGTGAAGAGCCGGGCGCTGAACGGGATCGACTCGCTGCTCTCCATCGTGCAGATGCCGCGGGGCGTGCCTGTGGGAACGCTGGCGATCGGCCGGAGCGGGGCCGTGAACGCCGCGCTCCTGGCGGCGTCGATCCTGTCCAACAAGCACGGCGAGATCCGGGCCGCGCTGCAGGAGTACCGGTCGGCGCAGACCGAGCGGGTGCTGAGTCAACCCGATCCGTCGGAGGCCTGATGAAGCTCGGGATCCTCGGGGGCGGTCAGCTCGGCCGGATGATGGCGCTGGCGGGGTACCCTCTGGGCGTCCGCACCCGGCTGCTGGATCCGACGGACCCCACGTCGGCGGGTGAGGTGGCCGAGGTCATGCCGGGGCGCTACGACGACCCGGACGCGCTGGACCGGTTCGTGACGAACCTGAACGCCGTCACCTACGAGTTCGAGAACGTGGACGCGTTCGCGCTGGAGCACCTCGATGACCGCGTCCCCGTACGGCCGGGGCGCCGGGCGCTCGAGGTGTCGCAGGAGCGGCTGTCGGAGAAGTCGTTCTTCCGCGACCACGACATCGACACCGCCCCCTTCGCGGCCGCCGACACCGTGGACGAGCTACGCGCGGCGGTGGAGGAGGTCGGGGTCCCCGCGGTGGTGAAGACGCGACGGTTCGGATACGACGGGAAGGGGCAGGCGGTGATCCGCGGCCCGGGCGACGTGGACGCGGCCTGGGACCAGGTCGGCGGTGTCCCGCTCCTCCTCGAGGGCTTGGTCGAGTTCGACCGCGAGCTGTCCATCATCGCCGTCCGCGACCCCGACGGGCGCGTCGTCTTCTACCCGCTGGTGGAGAACCACCACGAGGGCGGCATCCTGCGCCTGTCCTTCGCGCCCGCGCCGGAGCTCCGGCCGGAGCTGCAGGCCCGGGCCGAGGGCTACGCCCGGCGCGTGCTGCAGGACCTGGACTACGTGGGCGCGCTCGCCATCGAGCTCTTCCAGGTGGGTGACCGGCTGCTGGCCAACGAGATGGCGCCCCGGGTCCACAACTCGGGCCACTGGAGCATCGAGGGCGCGGAGACCAGCCAGTTCGAGAACCACGTCCGGGCCGTGCTCGGCCTGCCGCTGGGCTCCACCACCCCCTGCGGCCACTCGGCCATGGTCAACCTGATCGGGGACACGCCCGACCCGGCGGACGTGCTCCGGAACCCCCACACCCACCTCCACCTCTACGGGAAGGAGCCGCGACCCGGGCGGAAGGTGGGCCACATAACCGTCCGGCACGACGACCCGGTCCTGGTGCAGGACACGGTCCCGCTGCTGCGCGAGCTGCCGGGAGCGCGCCCGTGAGCGAGCGGCCCGGCAGCTCCGCGGACGACCCCGCCCGCGACGCGGAGGGCGCGAGCCCCGGGGCGTCCGGCGGTCCGCTGGACGTGGGCGGTGCGGAATCGTCGGATGCGCTGTCGGAGGAGGCAGTCGAGCGGCAGTTTCCGCGGACTCTCCGGGAGCGGATCGAGCAGCGCGTCATCATGAACGTGCCGAGCCGGCACAACCCGCGGCTGGCCCGGCTGATCGAGCGGGTGAACGGCGACGACGACCTCTACGCCACCTGGACGGCCGCGAACGTCACGGCGATCAACCGGCTGGGCATGACCGACCACGGGCCGGTGCACGTGAAGATCGTCATGAACATCGCGCTTCGCCTGTTCCGGCTGCTCGCGGATGCCGGCGTGGAGTTCGGGGTCGTGCGCGATCACGGGCTCGCCCGGGAGGATGCCGAGGTCGTGGTCGCCCTGGCCGCGCTCTTCCACGACCTCGGGATGTCGATCCACCGGGCGGACCACGAGGGCTACTCCCTGTTCGTGGCGCAGGCGAAGCTGCGGGAGCTGCTGGCCGGCGAATACGACACCGCCGAGGCGGCCATCGTCCGGAGCGAAGTACTGCACGCGATCATTGCACACCGATCCGGGGGCGCCCCGCTGACGATCGAGGCCGGGATCGTGAGGGTCGCCGACGCCCTCGACATGGCCAAGGGCCGCTCCCGCATCCCGTTCGAACGCGAGAGCTCCGTCAGCATCCACTCCGTCTCCGCCGCCG
>JBKGZE010000248.1:0-4425 GCA_046545735.1 Gemmatimonadota bacterium
GCTCGACACCGGCCCGCGCCGCGTCAGCGGCGCCGCGGAGCGAAGCGACCGCGCCCGACCCCCCCGAACCCCCGCCCTGCGGGGTGCCGCCGGCGCGCAGCGCCGGTCGGCATCGAACCCCGCCCCCGGCGGGTCCCGCGGAGCAAAGCGACGCGGGATCGAACCTCGAACCTCGAACTTCGAACTCCGCCCTACCGCCAGACCTCCTCCAGGAACGCCTCCACCTCCGGCACCCCACCCTGCATGATGAGATACCCGTCGTGCGGCTCCCGATCCGTGATCTCGCCGGCGATGGGCGTCTGCATCAGGGCCCGCGCCGCCTGTGGGTCGTGCGGGTGCAGCCCGAGAGCCCAGCCGAGCTTGATGTAGGCGACCTCGGGGAGCATGTTCGCCAGCGGCACGACGCCCAGCTCCAGGATCTCCCGCCCCGTCTCGTAGACGTGCATCTGGACGAAGCCCCAGAGGGTCTGGAGCGTCATGTACACCTGCACGCCCGCGTCGCGCGCGCGCTCGAGCGCGGGATAGATGGCCCGGTTCACATGGCCCAGCCCGGTCCCCGCGATGACGACCCCCTTGTAGCCGGCGTCGACCATGGCGTCGAGGATGTCGGGCTGCATGCCGGGGTAGTAGTAGGCGAGGGTGACCTTGCGCTCGAAGGCGGGCTGGACGAGGGCGTCGGCGCCGTGGCGTGGTTTCCAGTCCTCCTTGATGGGGATGATCCGCTCGTCCTCGATCCGGGCGAGGGGCACGTCGCCGAGGGTGCGGAAGGTGGAGCGTACGGAGCTGTGCATCTTGCGGACGCGGGTGCCGCGATGGAGCAGGTTGTAGAGGTCGGACGTGGGGCCGAACATGCAGACCATGACCTCGGCGATGGGCCCGTGGCCGGCGGCGCGAGTGGCGGCGATCAGGTTGCGGGCCGCGTCGGACGAGGGCCGGTCCGACGACCGCTGGCTCCCCACCATGACGACCGGGACCGGCGGGTTCTGCACCATGAAGCTGAGCGCCGCGGCGGTGTGGTGCATGGTGTCGGTCCCGTGGCCGATGACCACGCCGTCGTAGCCCTGCTCGATCGCCTCCCCCACCTTCTCCGCCAGGACGAGGTACTGCTCGGGGCCCATGTTCTCGCTGAAGACGCCGAAGACCTTCTCCGTCTCCAGGTTGCAGACGTCCGCCAGCTCCGGGACCGAGCCGTACAGCTCGCCGGGGCTGAACGCCGGGATCACGGCGCCGGTCCGGTAGTCGAGCCGCGACGCGATGGTCCCGCCCGTCCCGATCAGCTTGACGTCCGGCTTCCCCTCGTCCGTAGGGAACTCCTTCTCTGGGATCCCGTAGTGTGCCTCCCGGTAGCCGATCTTCTCGAGCCGCGTGACCGTGTCGTGGCGGATCCCGATGTTGTAGCCGGTGCCCAGTTTCAGCACGATGTGCAGTTCGTCGCTGGTCTCCGACCGGGGCAGGATCAACCCCTCGAACGCGCCTCGCGTGGTCTCCGCACGGACCTCGTACCAGACGCCCACGCCATGCGCCCGCATCACCTCCAGCGCCGGGCCCCGGTAGCCCCGGTCCGACTCGTTCGCGGCCCCCCCCTGCCCCGCCGACTCCTTCGCGATCCCCCTCACGCCGTCACCTCGACTTCCTCGCAGTCCAGCGCCTCGACGATGCGCGACCGGACCTCCCCGGCCTCGACCCGCCCCCACAGCGCCCGCATCACCTCGCCCATCGCCCAGCGGACGACGACGTCGAACGGCCGACCGGGCAGCTCCACCTCCGCACGCGTTACGACCTCCCTCACCAGCCCCGCCAGCCGAGCCGGGTCGTCCGGGCGCGGCCGGTACCGGGCCACGGTGTCCGGGACAGGACGCGCCGGGTCCGCGGCCAGGTCGTCCACCGCCGCCTGCAGCGCCGTCGGCAGGATCTCCCCCGACTCGACCGCGCGCACCACGGGGACGAGCCGCTCCGCCCCGAGCCCCAGCGCCGCCCACCCGCCAAAGCCCGCCGCGGCCACGGCTCCCACGTCCCCCACTTCGGCCTCTCGCTCCCGCCCTTCGAGGTCCACCCCAACCCGCCGCGCATGATACGGCACTCGCTCCTCGAGCACGTGGGCCAGGCGGCGGGCTGTGTCGCCCGGCTCCGGCGCGACGGCATCGAAGAGGACGGCCCAGGGCGCGCGGGCGAGCCGGCGCGCGGATGCGGGCGCGAGCCCCAGCTCCTCGTAACGGGCCTCCCGCTCCCACGGCCGCTCCGGGAGCATCTCCAGCACCTCGGCGACCACGCGGTCGGACAGGGGGAGCGGCGGGGTGTCGGTGTCGGGGTACATGCGGTCGGGGCCGGGGAGCAGTCGCTCGAAGTCGGTCCGTCCGTCGCGGCGGGCCTGCCGGGTCTCGGCGGGGACGCCGTCCAGCGCCTCGCGGGCCCGGATCAGGACCTCGCGGGCGGCGGTGGCGGCGTCCTCGGCGGCGGCCCAGACCACCACGATGGCGTCCTCCGCGCCCGCCTCGAGCGCCGCCCTGAGCTCGCGCCATTCGCCATCGGCCAGGGTGCCGGGCTCGTCTGAGTGGGCGAGGAAGGGACGGTGGACCGGGCAGGCGATGACGCGCACCCGCTCCGCCAGCTCGTGGGCGAAGGTCCGGCCCGGCTGGGTGCGGTGGGCGACGAGGCCGGCGAAGCCGGGCAGTCGCATGGCCACCGCAGTCTCGCCCCGGCCGACGGCGTCGGTCACGGGCCGGTAGCTCGAGCCGGCCAGGAGGGCCCCGGCGTCGACCACCAGCGGCGACGTCTCCCACGGCGGCCCGGGCTCGGGGTCAGGCAGCGCCCCGCGCTCTACGCCCCGGGCGTGGAGCTCGGCCCGGATCCGGAGCAGCTCGAGCTGGCGGAAGGCCTCGGTGTGGACCAGGAGCGGGAGGCCCCGGTGCCAGGGCACTCCCTTGATCTCGACCCGGCGCCCGCCGGCGACCGAGACGTTCACGTCCTGCCGGCCGGCGCCCGGTCCGCGGCGGACTTTGCCGGTGGCGCGGGCGATCTCGGCCAGCAGCCGGGCGCCCGCCTGGAGCTCCCAGGGCGTGACCAGGTCCGGCTCGGTGACCAGTTCGGTGAGCGGCATGCCGAGCCGGTCGGTGTTGAAGGTGATCCTGTGCCCGACATCGGAGACCTCGCGGCACGAGTCCTCCTCCAGCGAAAGCTGCCGGATCCGGAGCATCCGGTCGACCCCGAGCTCCGGTACCCGCAGCGGGACCTCGCCCGTCAGCCCGACCATGGCCGTGCGCTGGAACCCGGTGGGGATGGAGCCGTCCAGGTACTGCTTCCGCATGACGTGGAGCTCGCTCACCAGGTTCAGGTCGCAGAGGGCCGCGATCTCCAGCGCGATCCGGACGGCCGCCTGGTCGATCTCGAAGGGCGGCGTGTCGTCGAGCTCGTAGGTGCAGACGGTGCGGCGGTCCAGCAGGTAGACCACCTCCTTGCGCGTCTTGAACTCCATGAGCGCCGTGCGGTCGTACTCGCCGAGCTCGCTCAGCGTCGGCCGCATATGCCGGAGCGCCCGGCCGTCCACCCGGGTGGCCGTGTGGCCCGCGGGGCAGCGGCAGAAGAGCTTCGTCGCCGTGTCCAGCTGCTGGTGCACCTCGAGCCCCGAGAGGAACCCGAGGGCGCCGTAATCCGCCGGAGTCATCTCCGCCAGCGGACGCTCGACGAAGTCGAGCACCGGCTCACGGCGGGGGTTCAGCTCCGGGGGGGGCTGAACGCCGCCCTCCTGCCTGCTCTCGTTCGCTGCCATCTATTCCGCTGCTCCGGATCGGTGCGGCGGTCCCGGCGGGGCCGTCGCGGCTTCTGCTCGTGTGGGTGGCGGCGCTGCGCCGGCCGGATGATGGCCGATCGGGAGGGTCGGGGAAAGGGGGAGACCGACGCGGCCATGGCGGCGCGTGGCAGTCCGCTATCGCGCCCGCATCTCCAGCTCGCCGCAGGGGACGGGGGCGCCCGTCCACGCGGACGGGAAGACCACGCTGTCGACCCGGGCCGAGTCGGCGGCGGTGGCCGCCGCGGCGTAGAGCTCCGCGCACTTCCCGGTGCGCGACTCCTGGTCAAGGTACGCCCAGGCCACGGCGAAGCTGAGCAGCACCGCCGCCACGATGCCGATCGGAACCAGGTTGAACCGCTGCTTGCCCGCCATGCCTCGCCCCCGTCTTCAGGGCGTCCGCGGCGGCAGCGTGTCCCGGCCCCGCCGTGGGCGCTACGTTGTTGGCGCCTCCCTACATACCCCACAATCGATCGAAACCGACCACGTCGCAACATCTTCGGTGCTCCGGCCACATCCCCCGCGAGGCCGGGCCTCGCCCGATCGCCGCCGCCCGCCGTGGTCGTGGTGCCGCCGACCGCCACGCCGCCGACCGTCGTGGTCGTGGTGCCGCCGACCGCCACGCCGCCGCCCGCCACGGC
>JBKGZE010000249.1:0-4419 GCA_046545735.1 Gemmatimonadota bacterium
CGGTCGTCGATGTTGTCGATGCGGTTGTTGAGCCGCTCGAGCGCGTTGGTGATCCGGAGGATCTGGGCCTCATCGAGTCCCTGGGCCGCGGGGGTGCGGGCCATCCGCTCCTTGGCCAGGGCCTCGATCAGGAGTCCGAGCTTTTTCGTGACGGGCCGCATGATCATGACGCCGCCGATCACGATGAACAGGAAGATGGGGATCAGTTCTGACACGGTCGCATCCTCGTCCGGGTGGGCTTCGTGGTCAACCGTACGGGCTCGAGTCATGAGTGGTTTCAGCGCGGGGGCTGGTGTCCGGCCGGTGCGAGCCGGCGGATGCAACCCTCGCGGCCCGGTGCGTATCCAAGGGTAGTGAGAGGCTGAAACCCGAGCGGGCACCACCTCGTACGGTGGGCCAGACAGAGGGAACGGACCCGAACCCTGCCAGCCGAAAGGTACGGGATGAACGATATGACGAAGGATGAGACGAAGGACGTGGCACGGATCGCGGCGCAGGTCACGGCGGCACTGGCCGCCTGCATCGGCACCGTCGCGGCGCTGATGATCCCGGTGATCACTTCATTGTAGCTCACACCCGCGGGAAACGGACGGCGGGAGTCGCCCCGGGGCCGCTTCGTCCCGGGGCTTCCCTTTGCCCCCTCTCCATGTCGCTCACCCGACCTCGAGCACGGCGGCGCCCTCGAACCGCCCTGCCCGCAGGTCGTCCAGCGCCTGGTTCGCCGACTCCAGGGGGTACGGGTGCACTACGGACCGGAGCGTGATCCGGCCCGCAAGCTCCAGGAACTCCTCTCCGTCGCGCCGCTCCAGGTTGGCGACGGACCGCAGCACGCGCTCGCCCCAGAGTGCCGCGTAGGGGAACGCGGGGACAGGGCTCATGTGGATCCCGGCGCAGACCACGGCGCCGGCGTCGCGCACTGCCCGGAGTGCGAGGGGCACCAACGGGCCGACGGGCGCGAAGATGATGGCCGCGTCGAGGGGCTCGGGCGGTGCTTCAGTCGAAGCGCCGGCCCAGGCGGCGCCGAGGGAGCGGGCGAACGCCTGGCCTGGCTGGTCGCCCGCGCGTGTGAACGCGTAGACCTGGCGACCGTCGTGTACGGCCACCTGGGCGATGAGGTGGGCGGCGGCGCCGAACCCGTACAGCCCGAGTCGGCCGAGCTCGTCGGTCGACTCCGCGGCCATGCGGTAGGAGCGGTAGCCGATCAGACCGGCGCAGAGCAGGGGCGCCGCGTGGACGTCGGAGGGCCCGGGCGGCAGCGGGAAGACGTAGCGGGCGTCGGCCACGGTGTAATCAGCGAAGCCGCCATCCCGGTGATAGCCGGTGAAGCGGGCCCGTACGCAGAGGTTCTCGCGCCCGTGCGAGCAGTGGCGGCACTCCCCGCACGTCCAGCCGAGCCACGGGACGCCCACCCGCTGGCCTGCCTCCAGCCCCTGCACCCCCTCGCCCAGCGCCTCGACCTCGCCCACGATCTCGTGCCCCGGGACCACCGGCAGGGCGGGGTCGGTGAGGTCGCCGTCGACCACGTGCAGATCCGTCCGGCACACCCCGCACGCGCGGACCCGGACCCGCACCTCACCCGGGCCGGGCTCCGCGGGCGTCCGCTCTTCCAGCCCCAGCGGGCTCCTCTGACTCCTCAGCACCATCGCGCGCATTACTCGCCTCCCGGGCCGCGTCTCCCCTGCGCCCGCGCCGTTCCGTCCAGCGCATTCGCAGCGCCATCAGCGCCACGAGCACGGCCGCGAAGACCAGCGGCTCGCGGGCGTCCGCCCTCACGCGCCAATAGTAATGGACCACCCCGAGCGCCGCCGCCAGGTACACCCCCCGGTGCAGCAGCGTCCACCGCGTCCCCAGCCGCCGGATCCAGCCGCGCGTCGACGTGACGGCGAGCGCCGCCAGCACCAGCCACGCCGCGACCCCTACGGTGATGAACGGGCGCTCGACCACGTCCTCCACGATGAAGCCCCAGGCGAAGAGCTGGTCCAGCCCCACGTAGAGGACCAGGTGGATCGTGGCCCAGAAGAACGCGAACAACCCCAGCGGCCGGCGGAGCCGGATCAGCTCGTTGCGACCCGTGATCCGGCGGAGCGGCGTCACCGCCAGCGTCACGACGAGCAGCGCCAGCGCCCACCAGCCGGAGTGATGGAGCACCCGCTCGATCGGGTTCGCGCCCAGCCCGTAGACTCCTTCGCGCAGCCACCACACGACCTGCGCCAGCGGGAACAGCCCGAGCAGCCACACGCCCGTCTTCAGCACCCGGACGCGTCCCGCCGCCGTCATTCCCCCGTACCCGTCCCCGCGCCCGCGCCCGCGCCCGTGCCCGCGCACCTCGAACGTCGAGTCCCGAACGACGAACCTCGAACTAATACCACTTCCGCAGATCCATCCCCTCGTACAGGTGCGCGACCTGGTCGCCGTACCCGTTGAACATCCGGGTGGGGCGCCGGCGGAGTTCGCCGATCCGTCGCTCCCGGGCCTGGCTCCAGCGCGGGTGGTCGACCTCCGGGTTCACGTTGGCGTAGAAGCCGTACTCGTTCGGCTGCATCTGCTGCCACGTGTTCAGGGGCATGCGGTCCGTCAGCCGGATCCGGACGATCGACTTGATGCTCTTGAACCCGTACTTCCAGGGCACCACCAGGCGCAGCGGCGCGCCGTTCTGGTTCGGCAGGTCCTTCCCGTACAGACCCGTGGCCAGCAGCGTGAGCGGGTGCATGGCCTCGTCGAGACGCAGTCCCTCGACGTACGGCCACTCGAGGATCGGACGACGCTGCCCCGGAAGCTCCGACGGCCGGTAGACGGTCGTGAACTCGACGAACCTCGCCGACGGCACCGGCTCGACGCGCCGGAGGACATCCGCCAGCGGCACGCCCCGCCAGGGGATCACCATGGACCACGCCTCCACGCAGCGGAGCCGGTAGACCCGGTCCTCCACGGCGTGTGGCGCGAGGAAGTCCTCGAGCCCGTACTCGCCCGGCTTCGCCACCATTCCGTCGATCTTCACGGTCCACGGCGCCGGGTTGAAGAGGTGGGCGAGCTCCGACGGGTCGGACTTCCCCACCCCGAACTCGTAGAAGTTGTTGTAGGTGGTGACCAGCTCGTACGGCGTCTCTTCGCGGGCCGGCGCGCCGTCGGCCCCGTCGCAGGCGAGGAGGGTGGACGGCGCCGCCGCGGCCACGAGGAGCCCCTTCGCGCCTCTCCCGATGAACTCCCGGCGCTTCAGGTAGGTCTCCTCGGGCGTGATCTCGGAGGACCGGATGTCGGTGCGTTTCCCGATCAGCATGGTTTCTCAGTAGATGTAGACGGGGACTCCGGACTCGACCATCCCGTACAGCTGCTCCACGTCGTGGTTGAACATGCGGACGCAGCCGTGGCTGGCGTATTCGCCGATCGAGTCGGTTTCGGGCGTTCCGTGGATCAGGTAGCCGTCGCCCAGGATCAACCGGTGCGTGCCCAGCACCTCCGGGATCCGGCGCTGCGGCGACCCGAACGGGGGGATGAAGATCTTGTCGTCGAAGATGATCTCGTTCCCCGGGTTGAAGGCTCTCCAGTAGCCGAACCGATTGATCCGGCCCACCTCCGTACCCCGCACCTCGATGACGGTGCTGTCCGACAGCACGACCCGGTCGTGCGGCTCCAGGTGCACGGGCTCGAGATCCCGCTCCACGGCCTTCTCGTAGTAGTGCCAGTTCGGCGGCACCCATTCCGGGGACGTTTCCTTCCCCTGCACCACCATCCGGCCGCTGGGCGTGCTGAAGTCGTAGTCCTTCCCGTCGTAGGAGAAGATGGTGTCCCGCCCGACCGCGACCGGCGCGGCGAACACCGCCGAGTCCCCGCGCATCAGCCAGAGCCAGCGCGCCTCCCGGGAGACGACGATCCGCTCGCCCTCCGCGGCCAGCGCCCGCTCCCACGCCACGCTGTCGCCCTCCGGTCCGGGACGGGCCTCCAGCGGCGAGCCGGGCGGCGCGGGCGCCGGGGGCGGGCCCGGGGAGACGCCCCGGACGGTCTCGCGCACGCTTTCCCTCATTGGCGCGCAGCCCGAGACGAACGCGAGCGCCCCGATCGCCAGGACCCGGACCCGGCGCCTGCCCCACCCTCTGTCGAGAACCTGCCTGCTTTCCGTCACCTTCCACCCGTTCCGCTGCAACTGCCGCCCCTTTCAGATCACCCCGTGGACCCAGCGTCACCACCCGTCTCCAGATCTCCCGGGCACGTCGAGTGCCGTCGTGAATTTCGCGGATGCCGGCCGGCGAAGGTACCCGGGGGCGGCGTTTACTGGCACAATCGGTGCACCCCCGGGGGCCGCCCCGCCGCCCCAGCGCCCGGTTCGAGCGTGCCCTGCCGTGGCGATCCCGGGGGCGGCGGGACACCACAGCCGGACCGACCCGAACGAACAGGAACAGAGGGAGATCATGGCCCACGCAA